>JBDZVI010000093.1:0-10443 GCA_040255585.1 Deinococcaceae bacterium | reverse complement strand
CCACCCCGCAACACCCTATCCACATGCCGCCAGGCCTTCTCCGCATGCTCGGCGCATAGGGTTTGCATCCGCTCCCCATCGCGCTTACGCAGCGCCTCCAGCATCTCGGCGTGCTCGAGCAAGCTGCTCTCGATGCGGTCTTCCGTCTGCCAGACGTAGAAGCGCACGAGGCTGACGCTCGTCCATATCTCCTCGATCTTGTTGAGGAGCAAGGCGTTGTGCGCAGACACCGCGATGGCCCGGTGGAACCGCGTGTTATTCCTCATGATGTCGTCCCTGACGCTCTGATCCGACGCCTGCAGGCGCGACAGCCTTTCGATGCTCTTGAAGTGCGCCTCCACCAAACGGATCTCGTCCTTGGTCGCCCGCTCTGCCGCGAGCTTGCCGGCCAAGCCCTCGAGGGCCGACCTCACCTCGTAGACGTCGCGCGCGAAGCCCAGGTCGACCTTGCGAACGAAGACACCGCGGTACGGGACGGTGGTTGCGAGTTGGCGCACCACGAGCTGGTTCAGGGCCTCCCGCAGCGGCGTCCTGCTGACGCCGTAGCGCTCGGCCAAGTCGCGCTCAACGAGCTTCGTGCCGGGCGCCAGGCGCCCGGTGAGGATGTCGTCCTTGAGCCGTTCGACGACCCACTCAGCCGTCGTGCGGGCAAGCGCGTCCTCTTCGCGACCGGAACCGACCGTATGTCTCACTCGCCAGTCAGGTTAGCATCGCGCTTCCCGCGAGCATTCGCCAGGAAGCGCGCGGCCGTGACCAACGACGGTCGACGTGGCAAGCCGCGATTCGTAGTCGCGGGTCATAGCGTAAGGAGCGGCCGGAGGCGCTGGACGTCGTCTACGTTCGGCAGGTCGAGTACGGCGCGCACCAGCTCCGCACACCTCTGCTCGCCGAGGAGCGGTACGAGTAGGTCTTGCGCCTTCCTCACCACCTCGTCCTCCGGCATGGGGTTGTCGTAAGTGCCGCGCACGGCGCGCGTGTGGTGCCTAAGGCTCGTGCCATCCGTGAGTTCTATCTCGACGATCCCCTGGCGTGGCGGATCCGTGTTGTCGAGGCTCGCGTCGGCGATCAGCCGGATGCGCTTCTTCAGTTCCACCACGTCGGGCGCGGACATCCTCGCGTAGTCCTGCGAGGCGGTGAAGACTAGGCCGCCGTCCAGGAGGGTCACGGCCATGATGTGCTGCAGGTTGATGTCCGGCATATGCCGGTCATCCACCGTCTCGGCGCCGCCGGTCGGCAGCCTCACGGTGAGGCGCCCGATGCGCTCCGGAGCCAGGTCGTGCTCGGCCATGAGCGCGGTCAACGAGTCGACGGCGGCCTGGATCGGCGAGCCGACCGGCCAGCGCTTGATGTTCGTGCGCAGGATCTCGTAGTCCGTCCCGAGCCCGCGCGCCAGCTCGCCCGGCGCGCCTTCCGGCGAGAACGCGCCCATGAAGTTGGTCGGCCCATCGAACACGTCGGCCACACCGGTGAAGCCGTTAAGCACCATGTCGACGGCGCTGGTGCCCGCGCGCACGGGCATGCCGGCGAAGACGAACGCCTTCTCGACGTGCTCGAGGTCCCTACGCCAGCTCGCGAGGCCGGAAGCCTGTTGCGCCGTGTAGGACAGGGCGTACCTCACCGAGTCATGGCCGAGCTTGACCAAAGACGCGGCGGCGGCCATGGCCCCGAAGGCTCCGCTGATGCTGTAAGTGCTGCGCTGGGTGCGCTCGAGCACCGGCACCGTGATGGCCAGGTTCACCCGCGTGCAGATGTCGTACCCGAGCACCACGGCCCTGATAAGGTCTTCGCCGCTCGCCCGCGTCCAGTCGGCCGTCGTGAGGGCGGCAGGCACGATCGAGCAGCCGGGGTGAGTAAGCGAGGGGGCGTGCGAGTCGTCGGTCTCGTCCGCGTGGGCGAGGAGTCCGTTCACGAAGGCCGCGGTGAGGTAGCCGCAGCTCGCGCCGCTGCCGAGGACGAACGCCTCGGCCGGCCCGCCAAGGCGCCGGGCGTAGGCCAGTGCCCGCTCGCCGGGAAGTAGTTGCGTACCCGAGAGCATGGCGGCGATGGTGTCGAGCACGTGGTGCTTCGCCTTCAGCACCACGGCGGTCGGCAGGGGCTTGCTCAGCGCCGATGAGATGTACTCGGCCAGGGCGTCCGTGATCACCATCAGTAGCCTCTGACCCCGCTGTGGCTCCTCGGTTCCGACCCGCCTACGTACAGCCCGGCGGTGCGGTCGATCTTGAGCGCCTGCATGCGGGAGTAGACCTCCTGGTACATGGGCGACACGTCGAGCTCGTGCCCGCGGGCGCGCAGTTCGTCGAGCGTCGCCTCCCCGACCCCGTCCTCGATCCTCACTTGCATGCCGCGCGCCTCGCAGTGCATACGCGGAGCGTCGAGAGCCGCTTGCGGCCCTAGGCCGAAGTCGATCATCTGGATGAGCGCCCAGACGGTGCCTGTGATGATCCGCCGGCCACCCGGCGCCGAGAGCGCGTAGACGGGCTCGCCGTCCTTGAACACGAGCGTCGGCCCGCTGTTACGCAGGATGCGTTTGAACGGCGCGATCGACAGCGCATGTCCAGGCGCCGGGTTGGCCCCCTCCATCGAGTTGTTGAGCTGGAACCCGAGGCCCGGAACCACTACCTTGCAGTTGGAGAAGTTGGAGGAGGTTATGAGCATGAGGTTGCCCTCGGAGTCGCCCGCCACCATGAACGTGGTGTCGGAGTCGGGCTCCTTGCCGGTGCCGCCGCCCGTGAGGCCCGCGAGGTCGACGCCGAACTCCTCGTAGAGCTTGGCCCCGCTGGCTTGGTGCCGCCACGGGTTGCCCGGCCTATGCGGCTTCGCGCGTTGCGGGTCGATCAGCTTCGCCCGCTCGCGCGCGTAGCTCTTGGACATCAGTCCGTCGTACGGCACCGGCACCTGGTCGCGGTCGCTCACGTACGCGTAGCGATCGGAGAACGCCAGCTTCATGGCTTCCGCAACGACATGTATCAGGTCCGCGCTCATGTAGCCCATCGACCTCAGGTCGAAGTTCTCGAGGATGTTCATGATCGCGGCGATGGTGGAGCCGTTCGCGCAGTTGGCGTAGCCGTGGATCTCGTAGCCTCGGTAGGTCGTCACGCTCAAGGGTCCGGACTCGACCTTGTACGACGTGAAGTCGACGTCGCTGAGGATCCCGCCGTGCTCGGCGACCCAGGAGACGATCTGCCGCGATACGTCGCCGCCGTAGAAGAGCCCCGGGCCTTCCGCCGCGAGGCGGCGCATCGTCTTCGCCATGTCGCGCTGCACGATCAGTTCGCCCGGGCGCAGCTCCCGGCCGTCCGGGAAGAACGTGGCCTCGAACGGTTCGATCAGGGCGGGGTCGCCGTGCTCGAGCAGCAGCGCCCGGGTAGCGTTCATGCGCCGCGTGTAGATCTCGTCGGCGACGAACCCCTCCTCGGCGACCTTGATGGCGGGGGCGAGCACCTGTTCCCACGACCACGTCCCGAAGCGCTCCTGCACGTAGTGGTACTGCGCCACGGTGGTGGGCGCGTACATGGCGCGGAAGCCGAGGGCGTTGGCGTCGTCCTTGACCTTCACGAGGTCGACGTCGCCGTAGAACTCAGGCACCTCGAGCAGTTCGTCCTTGAACATGTCGGCGTGCGCCTTCGCCGGCGCCTTGCTGGAGGCGTCTATGCCGACCACCTCGCCGGTCGTGCCGTCGTAGAAGGCCATGTGTCCGCCGTGGCCGCCCAGGCCGCACGAGAACGGCTCGTACACCATCATGAGGAACCCGGTGACTACGGCGGCGTCCACGGCGTTGCCGCCCTGCTTCATCACCTCGACGCCCCAGTCGGCGGCGCGTTCGTCGCAGGCGGCCACGATCGCGTCGCGGGCGACTACTTCCTTCTTCGGGTAGGGGGCTTCGGCCGTCTTCATGCTGGTCTCCTAGTCGTAGGTTCTGGGGTCGAAGTTGTCACGCAGCCAGTTACCCAGGAACAACAGGCTCAGCGTCAGCAGGCTGATCGCGAGGCCGGGCAGCGTCGCCAACCACCAGGAGCTGGTGATGAAGCGGCGACCGTCGGAGAGCATCTGCCCCCAGGTGACCGCGGGCGGTTGGACGCCGAAGCCGAGGAAGCTGAGGCTCGCCTCGAGGATGATCATGCTCGCCACTTTCAAGGTGCCGACGACGATGATGGAGCCCAGCACGTTCGGCAGCACGTGCTTGATGAGCACGCGCGCGGTGCGCTGTCCGAGGCCGATGGACGCTTCGACGTACTCGCGGTTCCGGATGGAGAGCACCTCGCCTCTCACCACCCTGGCCGAGGTGATCCAGCCGAAGAGGCCCATGACGAGGATCAAGAGCCAGAGGCTCGGGCCGAAGACGCCCAGGATGGTGATGTAGAGGATGCTGCTCGGGATGCTGATGATCACCTCGGTGACGCGGGTGACGATCGCGTCCACCCTGCCCCCGAAGTACCCGGCGCACAGGCCGAGCGTCACGCCGATCACGAGCGCCAGGCCCGTCCCGAACACGCCGACGGCCAAGGCCACCCGCGATCCGTAGATGAGCCTGCTCAGGATGTCCCGGCCCAACTGATCCGTGCCCAACAAGTAGCGGGTGTCGCCGGCCTTGTCCCACACCGGGGGCGTGAACCGGTCGCTGAGGTTCTGCTGCCTGGGGTTGTGGGGGGCGACGAGCGGTGCGAAGAGGGCGATGAACACGAACACGACCAGCACCAGCGCGCCGAAGATGGCGGGCGGGTTGCGCAAGAGCTCGCGCCAGGCGCGGCGTAGGCCGGCTCCGCGCCTGGGGGCTCGTTCCGCGGTCGGACCGGCGTGCGTCATCGGTACGTGATCCTGGGGTCGACGAGGACGTAGACGAGGTCGACGATCAGGTTCCCGAGGATGGCAAGGAACGCGGTGAACACGACGATGGCTTGGACGACCGCCATGTCGCGCCCGTTGATCGCGGTTATGAATAAGAGGCCCATCCCGGGCCAAGCGAAGATACTCTCGGTCACGACGGATCCGGACAGCAGACCGGGGACGGACAGGCCGAGGACCGTTATGTAGGAGATAGCGGCGTTGCGTAGGCCGTGTTTGAAGAGGACCGAGCGCGCAGAGAGGCCCTTGGCCCTGGCCGTCCTTATGTAGTCGAGGCTCATGACCTCGATCAGGTTGCCCCGCAGCAGCCTCATCAGCAGCGCCGACATGCCGGTGCCGAGCGTGAAGGCGGGCAACACGAGGTGCCGCCAGGTGCCCGAGCCGGATACGGGGAGGACCCTGAGGTTGACGGCGAACAAGAGGATCAGCATGATGCCGAGCCAGAAGTTGGGAACCGCCTCCCCGACGACCGCGTAGAAGCTGGCGAAGGTGTCCGGGAAGCGGTTGCGGAAGCGGGCCGCGATCAGCCCGGCCGGTAGGCTGATGAGGATCCCTATCAGCAGCGCGGCTCCTCCCAGCGCGGCCGTCGCCGGTAGGCGGCGGATCACCAGGGGGAGGGCGGGTTGGTTCTGGTAGATGAACGACCGACCGAAGTCTCCGTGCAGGGCATCCCTCAGGAAGTAGATGTACTGGAGCGGCAGCGGCTGGTCGAGTCCGAGCCGGGCGCGCAAGGCGGCGATCTGGTCGTTCCCGACCTGCCCTACCACCATGTCGTCGTCCCCCAGGTAGATGGCGAGCGGGTCGCCGGAGAACCTGACCACGATGAAGAGGAGCAAGGTTATCCCCACGATCGTGGGGATAACCTGCAAGAGGCGTCTTAGAACGTACCCGAACACCGCTGATCGATCAGTTGGCGGGGCGAGCGTCGAACATCAGGAGGCTGCCGTCCGGACGCGGGCTCCAATCGAGCTTGTTGCTGACGCCGATGAAGCCGACGGAGTTGTAGAGGTAGATCTGCGGCAGCTCGTCGACGAGGATCTCGGTGGCGGCGTCGAGGAGCTCGGCCCTCTTGGCGGTGTCCAGCTCGCGGTTGGCGGCGCGCACGAGGTCGCTGAACTCCTCGTTGCACCAGTGGCTGCGCTGGGAGTGGGCGCCTTCAGGGCATTGAAGGTCGCTGAGGGTGGAGCCGTAGTCCATGGCGGAGTTGCTCGACCCGACGCCGGCCATGTTCGTGAACTCGCCCGGCGTCCAGTACTTGCTCGACCAGACGCTGCTCTCGAACAGTTGGATGTCCGGGACGATCCCGACCGCCTCGAGCATGGCCGCGGTGAGCTCGGCGCGGTCGCTGACGCTGCTGGCGCCCATGATCGTGATCGTCAGCTCGCCCGGGCCGTAGCCGGCTTCGGCGAGGAGTTCCCTGGCGCGATCGGGGTCGTAGTTGTAGGTGCCGTAGTACTTGGTGGGCATGAAGTTGTCGCCCGGGCCGGTGCGTACGCGCGTGGGCGTGCCGTAGCCGTTCTCGAGGACATCGATGAACACCTGGTTGTCGATGGCGAGGTCGAGCGCCTCGCGGACGCGCTTGTCGGCCGTGGCCTGCCCCTCGGACACGTTCAGCGTCCAGTGGACGACGCGGTTCGTCGCCTGGGTCGTGACGTGCGCCACCCCGCTCGACTCGACCCGGTCGAGGTCGTTGGGGCCGATGTCGGACACGGCGACGCCACCGGTGATGAGTTCGCTCACGCTGGTCGTCGACTCGGTGATCACCCTGAACACGAGTTCGCTGAAGGCCGCCTTGCCGGCCCAGTAGTCCTCGTTGACCGTCAGGACGAGCCGGTCATCCGGGCGGTACTCGGTGAACTTGTAGGGGCCGGTGCCGATGGGCGCCTGCGTGAACTTGTCGACCCCGACGGCCTCGAAGTAGTGCGCGGGCAGCATGGCGGTCGCCGGCATGGTCAGGTTGACGGGAAGGAGCGGGTCCGGGTTCGCCATGTGGAGGACGACCTCGTACGGGTTGACTACCTCCACCGACTCCAGCTCCGTCATCAGAACGTGCCTGATCAGGTCCTGGTTGGTGGCCAGGCGCTCGAGAGTGAACTTGACGTCTTCGGCGTCGAACGTCTCGCCGTCATGCCATTTGACGCCTTGGCGAAGCGTGAGGTGCCAGTCCTTCTCGTTGACTACCTCCCAAGAGAGCGCCAGCGACGGCACTATCTGGCCTTCGCGGTCCAGAGCCAGCAGCCCGTCGAAGATGTTCGGGTAGACGTCGTTGGCCACGGTCCTGGTCGTCTGCGTGGGATCGAAGCCCGGTATTCCCTCGCTGATGGCAATAGTCAACGTCTGGGCGTTCGCGCTCCAAGCGAGCACGGCGATCACTAGTATCAACAGTCTTCTCATCAATTGCACCGCCTTCTTGACATGGGTTCAGGTTTGCCGTCCGCGGGGAAGTTAGGGCTACTCCACGATGGCCTCCAAAGCTGCCGCGAGACGGTTCACAGCTTCGCCCACCCGAGGCTCGGGCAACGCCGCGAAGGAGAACCTCAAGTGATGCTCGCCGGTCGGGCCGAACGCGCCGCCTGGAGTGAGCACGAGGCCTTCCCTGCTCGCGATCGTTCGGGCGAGCGTGGCGGAGTCGAGGCGGGAATCGATGCGCAGGAAGAAGAAACACGCACCTTCGGGGAGGCCGTACCTGATCTTGGGGACCCTTGCCAACGCTTCGTTCAGCAGCATCCGCCGCCTGTCGTACGTCTCCACCATCGCGCGTACGTGGTCCGCCGCTTCGGAGTAGGCCACGCTCGCGCCCTTCTGCGCGAACGAACACGGCGACGAGATCAGGTGCTGGTGGATGACGAGCATCCGGTCTATCAGCCAGCTCGGTCCCGCGGCGTAGCCGACCCGCCAGCCGGTCATGGCGTACGCCTTCGAATAGCCGTTGATGAGCAGCACGTGCTCGCGCGCGCCCGGGAGCGCCGCCAGGCTGACGTGCCGCCTCCCGTCGTAGACGAACTCCTCGTAGATCTCGTCGACGATGGCGAGGATGCCGCGCTCCGCGAGCACGCTCGCCACCTCCGCGAGTTCCTCGCGGGTGAACACCGTGCCCGTCGGGTTGTTGGGGTTGTTGAAGACGAAGGCCCGTGTTCTTGGGGTGATCGCGCGCCTGACATCGTCGATGTCCAGTCGGTTGTCACGGAGGCCGACCATGACAGGCACGCCGCCCGCCAGTCCGATCATCCCGCTGTACGCGACCCAGCTGGGGTCCAGAACGAGCACCTCGTCGCCCGGTTCGACAACGGCCTGCAGACTGACGTACAGCGCCTCATGGGTGCCGGCCGTTATCAGCAGTTCGCTGTCGGGGTCGTAGTCAACGCCGTTGCGTGTGCTGAGCTTATGCGCCACGGACGCGCGCAGCTCTGGCAGGCCGCGCGACGGGGCGTAGGTCATGTACTTGTGCGGTTCTTGGATGGCTGCGATGACGGCGGCCTTGACTACGGCGGGCGTGTCCAGATCCGGCCGCGCCGTAGCGAGGCTCAGGATCTCGCGTTCGCCGAACTCGAGGCTTGGGATACCCTCGGCAGCCGTGTTGGTCGCCTTTGGCTTTACGCTCCTCAAGCGTGTGGGCAGGGGCAGAGGGTTCAGGGGGCCCTCCCCAACCAGCATCTGGTTTGCATAGGGTCAGATGGTATACCAAGAAGCGGATATTATCAAGCAGCGTCTTAGATTATGCCGCTAAACAAGGGGTTGTCTCGTGAATCATCACCGCATTGGTATTCACTGGCCCGGCCCCCGAACATGTGTCTACCCGAGACAGTAGCAGCGATGGCGGCACGTACATCCACCCAATGCTCTACTACCAACTTGTAGCTAAGCAAGCGGGAGACGACGCATGTTCGAACGCGTTCACCCCCCGTGCCGGAGACTAATGACAAAGCGGTTGGCGTCGGTACGGGATCGGTACTCGATCCTGGGAGCGGCGCGCGGTCGCGCCCGACTGCTGGCGCAACCGGCGCGTCCTTGGACCACCAGTCCTTGCGGCGGTGCTGGGTATCGTTCTCCAGTGACGACACCCATCTCCGTCCTCGACCTAGTCCCGATCCCGCCGGGAGCGACCGCCGGCGAGGCCATCGACCACAGCATCGAGCTGGCCCGGCTGGCCGAGGAGCTCGGCTACCGCCGGTACTGGGTCGCCGAGCACCACAACACGCCTTCGTTCGCCTCGATGGCCACGTCCGTGCTGATCGGCGTACTGGCGCGCGAGACGAGCCGCATCCGGGTCGGTTCGGGCGGCATCATGCTGCCCAACCACTCCCCTCTCAAGGTCGCGGAGGACTTCCTCACCCTCGAGGCCATGCACCCGGGGCGCATCGACCTGGGCCTAGGCCGGGCTCCCGGCACTGACCAGGTGACGGCGCTCGCCCTGCGCCGCAGCACCGAGCTGCTCGCGGCCGACGACTTCCCTCAGCAGGTCGAGATGCTGAGGGCGTACGCAGGCGAGTCGGACTTCCTGGCCGGGCATCCGCTCGGCAAGGTCAGCGCGGCCCTGCCGGGCGCGAGACTGCCACCGTTATGGATCCTGGGCTCGAGCACGTACGGGGCGCAGTTCGCGGCGCAAACCGGTCGGGGCTACTCGTTCGCGTTCCACTTCAGCCCCGACGCGGCCGTGCCGGCGCTGCGCGCCTACCGCGAGGGTTTCAGGCCATCGGACGAGCTGGCTGAACCGTACGCCATCCTCGGCGTGTCGGTCGTGTGCGCCGATACCGTGGAGCGCGCCGAGGTGCTCGCCCGCGCCCACGACCTACTGTGGCTACGCATCCGCCGGAACGAACGCTTGCCACTGCCGACCCCGGACGAGGCAGCGGCCTACCGGTTCACGGCCGAGGAGGAGGCGCAGGCCCAGGCGTCTCGTCGGATGCTCGTGTCGGGCACGCCGGACCAGGTCAGGAAGCGTCTGCTCGCCTTGAAGGACGAGCTCGCGGTGGACGAGTTCATCGTTACCAGCCACATCGCGACGCACGAGGAGCGGCTCGCTTCCTACCGGCTGCTGGCTGAGGCTATGGCGTAGTCAGCGGGGCGTAGGAAGCGATTCCGCGGGTGGCCGCCGGTTCTTAGCGTCCTGGAGTCGGTGGACACCCACCCTCGGCCTGGGAGGTTCATCGTCTCCGGCTCGGAGAACCTGGCTTTGACCAACGGCGTGAGCCAGTCGCTCGCTGGACGCACCGCGATGCTCGTCCTCCTCCCCTTCTCTCTGGAAGATCAGGTACTAGGGCGTGTTCGCACTATGTTGTGTGGTGTTTCCGATGGGTAGGCAGGCGTAGCGGGGGCGGGGTAGCGGGGCGGGACCGGTTGGTGGCGTCCTCGTGAGCATAGCGTTCGTCGCTGACTGACTACGTGGTGCGGGTTTCTCCCCGATGAGGTACCTGAGTGCAGTCTAGGCGCTCGGGTCGAACGCTGCGCTTCTCGCTCTCGAGATCCGGAGGGTCGGGGTTGGGGGTTGGGGGTCGGGGTTCTTCTTGGGAATCGGGTACTTGTGCAACTAGCTGATTGCGCAACTGCCTCGTTGCATATCGTGTCGTTTTTCAAACTAGACCTCCCATGCTCGCCGTGCCG
>JBDZVI010000158.1:0-2020 GCA_040255585.1 Deinococcaceae bacterium | reverse complement strand
CCCTAGCATGTCAACGCCAGATCGCAACCCGCAGACCGGTGCAGCCGGCGCCCAGGTGACGGCCCCGACGGGCGGCGCCTTCCTCGTCGAGCGTCAGGACGCGAGCACGGTCCTGATTCCTGAGGCGTTCGACGACGACCTCAAGATGTTCGCCCAGACGGCGCGCACGTTCGTGCAGCGCGAGATCGTCCCGGACTTCGCCAAGCTCGAGGGGCTCGACTACGCCCTCTCCCGAGAGAAGATGGCCACGGCCGGCGGGCTCGGGCTCCTGGCCGTCGAGGTGCCCGAGGTCTACGGCGGCCTCGGCGCCGGCAAGGCGGCCGCGTCCGTCGTCACGGAGGCCGTCGCGGCTTCGGGCTCCTTCAACGTCACGTTCAACGCGCACGTCGGCATCGGCACGCTGCCCCTCGTCTACTTCGGCACGGAGGAGCAGAAGGCGCGCTACCTGCCCAAGCTCGCCGCGGGCGAGTGGGTGGCGGCCTACTGCCTGACGGAGCCGGGCTCCGGGTCGGACTCGCTCGCCGCCAAGGCGCGCGCCGACCTGGACGGCGACGAGTGGGTCCTGAACGGGACCAAGATGTGGATCTCGAACGCCGGCTTCGCGGACATCTTCACCGTGTTCGCGCAGGTGGACGGCGATAAGTTCAGCTGCTTCCTCGTCGAGAAAGGCGCGCCCGGCCTGAGCCTCGGGGCCGAGGAGCACAAGATGGGCATCAAGGGCTCGAGCACCCGCCAGGTGATCCTCGAGAACGTGCGTGTGCCGAAGGGCAACCTGCTCGGCGAGGTCGGCAAGGGCCACCGCATCGCGTTCGGGATCCTCAACATCGGGCGCTTCAAGCTCGCCGTGGGCGCCTCCGGCGGGGCGAAGCAGCTCATCGGCCTGGCGCAGGCGTACGCGAAGGAGCGCCAGCAGTTCAAGGCCCCCATCGCCACGTTCGGCCTCATCCAGGAGAAGATCGGGCGCATGGCAGCCGACACGTACGCGCTCGAGAGCGCCGTCTACCGCCTGGCCGGTAGCATGGACGCGGCCACGGACGGCAAGTCCGACCCGGCGGCGCAACTCGCGGCCCTCAACGACTACGCCGTCGAGTACTCGTTCATCAAGGTGTTCGGCTCCGAGATCCTCGACTACGTGGTCGACGAGGCCCTGCAGGTCTACGGCGGCTACGGCTTCTCGGCCGACTACCCGATCGAGCTCGCGTACCGCAACAGCCGCATCAACCGCATCTTCGAGGGCACCAACGAGATCAACCGCGAGCTCACCGTCGACCAGCTCCTGAAGCGGGCCATGCGCGGCGAGCTCGACCTCCTCGGGCCGGCGCAGGCGGCCATGCTGGGCCGGCCCGTCGAGTCGGTGACCGCGCCCGCGGTGCAGACCGACGCCGAGCTGGCCCTCGCCAACCTCAAGCTCGGCACGTTGATGGTGGCCGGCATGGGCGCCATGGCCTACATGCAGGGCCTGGAGCGCGAGCAGGAGCTGCTCGCGCGCGTGGCCGACATGGTGGGGCTGTGCTACATGGCCGAGTCCGCGTTGCTGCGCTCCGAGCGCCTGCAAGGCGCGCGCGGCGGCGATGTCGCCCTTATCCTCGCCCGGCTCTACGCGTTCGCGGCCGTCGACCGGGCGCGCGACCTCGGCACCGAGGCCCTACGCCGGATCCCGCGCGGCAAGGAGGCGCTGCCGCGCTTCCAGGCGTACCTGGCGGAGCACGGCGTCGACCTCGTGGAGCTGAGGCGCCAGGCCGCGGAGGCTGTGTACGCGGCGGACGGGTACCCGTTGGGGTGACGGCCGTTTGCCTTAGTCGCTAGCCTCGCGCCTAGACCATCTCGTCCGTAACCGCTTGCGGACCCCTACCTAGACACCTTATTATTTAAGGTATATCTGAGGTAGTGGGCCCCGGGCTGCGTCCGGCCGGCCCGCACCCGGACGGAGGCAGGATTGTGGAGAAGGAACGCGCTAAGGCCTTGGATTCTGCGTTGTTGCAGATTGAGCGTCAGTTTGGGCGTGGGGCGGTTATGCGGT
>JBDZVI010000013.1:15114-48741 GCA_040255585.1 Deinococcaceae bacterium | reverse complement strand
TTCGTGCCACCAGCGGTCGACGCGGGAGCGAGCCGAACGGCGGCAAGGGGCGCGGCGCGGCCAACTCGGGGAGGCCGTCGCGGCGGCCGCGGCGACGTGCTGCTGAGCGTCCGCCACCTGAGCGTCCCCGGCCTGCTCGATGACGTAACCCTGGAAGTGCGGAGCGGTCAGCGCATCGCCGTGCTCGGGCCCAACGGCAGCGGCAAGACGACGCTCTTGCGCTGCCTGGCCGGCGACCTGGCGGCTGCCGGACCCGCCGCCGAGATCGCGTACCGCGCCGGCCTGCGTCTGCGGCTCGTCGACCAGGAAGCGCGCGGCCTCGATGACGAGCAGAGCGTGCTCGGTCAGGTCGCGGCGACGGTCGGAACCGCCCGCGCTACACGTCTGCTGGCCGGTGTCGGCGTCGCGGCCAATGTCTGGCATCACACCCCCGGCGGGCTTTCCGGCGGCGAGCGGGCCCGCGCGGGGCTCGCCCTCTCCCTGGCCCAAGGCGCCGACCTGTTACTACTGGACGAGCCCAGCAACGATCTCGACCTTGAAGCCATCGAGGCGCTCGAGGCGCAGCTCGGCGAGACGCTGGAGGCCGGTGGGACAGCCCTGATCCTGGTCACGCACGACCGCAGGCTGGCGGAGCGGCTGACCGACGAGGCTTGGGCCCTCGAGAGCCGGCAGGTCGTGCGCTACGGGGACGTGGGCGCTTACCTGCGCGGCGAGCCGACCGCGGAGGCGGACGAGGACGATGGGACGGCTGCAGGCGGGGCTGACGAGGCGCCCGAGCAGCCTCGGCTCCCCCACGGTCAGGACGACCTTGCCCCGTTGGAGAACGAGCGCTCCTCCCTGCTGGGGCGTCTGGCCGATCCGCTCGGGCTCACTGAGCGCGAGGCCGAGCGCGTCAGGCGCCGGCTGCGTCAGGTCGAGGAGGAGCTCGTGGCGCTCTTCGAGGCCGGGTTGCGGACGCCCGCGCCACGCCACCGGGTGCGCGAGGGCGGGCTGACGGTGTTCGGCGACGTGGTGGACGGCAGGCTCGCGGCCGTACTCATGGACGAGAGCGCGACACCCGAAGGCGATCCTGCTCTACGGTCCGCTGAGGCCGCAGGGGCGGCGCTGGCAGGGTGGCCGCTCGCGCCTGGCGACATGGGGGCCATGGGCGTGCTCGCAGCGGCCGAGGCGCGCGCGTCAGACGGGGTGGCGCATCTGAAGCTCATCGAGCGGACGGACGCCTGCCTCCTGACCGAAGCGCGCAACGCCCTTCTCGATGCCGGCGTGCGCCTCGCCTTCACGCTCCTGGGCGTCGAGGCCGTCCAGACGCAGTCCGACCTCCCGGTAGCATCGCGCTGGCTGCGGTCAGCGGGCGACGGCTGGCACACGACAAGACTGGGCGCCTTCCTCGAGACCGAGGGGTGGCGACGGGGGCGGCCGCGCCGGCGGAGGGGCAAACGGCGGCGACCCAGCGGGGGCGACCGGCGCGGAGGCGGCGAGTGAGCCGGCCACGCACGGCAAGGCCGTCTGACGCCAGCAGGTCTGCACCCACACGAGCGCTCGTTGCGGCCGCCATCGTGGCGCTCCTCGGTCCGGCCATCCAGTACGCCCCCTGGCCCCAAGGCTGGCTCGACGCCGGCTTCATGGGTTGGTGGTTCCCGCGACTAACGCACCTGACGACGCTGTCGAGCGCCGTCGGCTGGAGCGTTACCGCCGTCGCGCTCGCCGGGTGGGCCGCAGTCCTGGCCGTCTGCGCAGCCTGGGCCCTCCTCGGTCGAAGCCGTCCGGAAGCCCCCCTCGGTCGAAGCTTCTCCGGTGCCATCTTCGGTCGAAGCCCTTCGAGTGGACACCGCTGGTGGACGTTCTGGCTGACGCTCGCGTGGCCCGCCGCCCTGCTGGTGGTCGCGTTCCCGTTGACGTTCGGCCTCGCCTACCGCACCGGCGACCTGACGGCCGCCGTCGCGGCGCGTCTGGACGGTCGGGCGACCGACCCGTGGTCGACCGACGATGGCGAGAGCCTAGCGGAACGGCTGATCGCGATCCTGATGGCGACCGCGCCAGACGCGCCGTCGGGCGAGCATGCGGCGGATATGCCGGCCGCGCTCGTCGCCGACGCCGCGCGGTGCGTCGCGAGCACGGCCGAGACCGTGCGGCGGGAGTTCCTGCCCGCGACCCTCGCGGGAGGTGCGCGGGCCGGCGGTACGCCCGTGGGCGGCGCGGGACGGACGGTGCCCGGCGTCTTGGTCGCAGTTCCCTCACGCGTCAAGACCCTGCCGGCCGGCACGCTGCTGCGCGGCGGGTACGCCGGGATCGTCTCGCCGTGGCTGCTCGAGCCTCACGTCGACGGCGGACTGCCGGCGACGGCCGGCCTGGCCGTCGCCCTACACGAGCTGGCGCACACGGCGGGCTTCGCCAGGGAGGCCGAGGCCGAGGCCATCGGGCTGCTGGCGGGCATCCGATGCGACGACCCCGCCGTGAAGTACGCGGCCGCCCTCCGGTTGGCGGGTTCGCTGCTGACCACGGCCGATCCGGAAACGGCGCGCGCGTACGTGGCGCGGTGGCCCGAGCGGGCCCGCCAGGACTCGCGGGCGGCCGACGCCGCCGCACTGCGCTACGGCGACCCGCGGTTGCAACGCGCCGCCGACGCCGTCTACGACGCCTACTTGCGGCGCCAGGGCGGCGCGGACGGTCTCGGCGAGTACGCGAACGGCACGGCGTTGGCGATCGCGCTGGCGATGGCCCTGCCGACGACAGGCTTCACGCCGCCCTGACGGCGCCTACGCCGAGGTTGCGGCGGATCAGGGCGTCCAACTCGGGGTCACGGCCCATGAAGTCGCGGAAGAGCTGGTCCGCGTCGTCCGCGTCGCCGCGCTCGAGTATGGCGGCGGCGAACCGCCGTCCGGTCGCGCCGTTGAAGATCCCTTCCTCCGCGAAGCGGCTGAAGGCGTCGGCGTCGAGGACCTCGCTCCACTTGTACGAGTAGTAACCGGCCGCATAGCCGCCCGCGAAGATGTGCGTGAAGCGCGCCAGCCGCTCGCCGCGCGCGAAGTCCGGGCGCGGGTGGAAGCCTCGCATGACGCGCTCGCCGAAGGTGAGCGGGTCCTCCGCGCCGGTCGGGTCGTAGTCGCGGTGCAGAGCCAGATCGACCGTGCCGTACTCGAGCTGCCGCATCTGGGCGAAGGCGCCCATGAACGTGCGGCTGCGCTCGAGCCTGTCGAAGAGCTCGATGCTCAGGGGCTCGCCCGTCTTGAAATGCCCGGCGAAGAGGTCGATAGCGGCCTTCTCCCACGTCCAGTTCTCCATGATCTGGCTCGGGAGCTCGACGAAGTCCCATGGCACGCTGCCGCTGGCCCTCGCCCTTACCTCCACCCGGCACATCACATGGTGGAGCAGGTGGCCGAACTCGTGGAAGACCGTCTCCACTTCCGAGTGGGTGAGGAGCGCCGGTCGGTCCTCCTCGGCAGGCGTGAAGTTGGCCGCCACGATGCCGACGTGCGGCTCGAAGCCGTCCTCGGTCGGGCCGCCCGTCTTCAGGCCGTTCATCCAGGCGCCGTCGCGTTTCGATTCGCGAGGGAACCAGTCGGCGTAGAACGACCCGAGGAACGTGCCGTCCTCGTGGTGGAGGTGATTGACGTCCACTTCCTGGTGCCAGGTCGGCACGCCAGACACCGGCGACACCGTGACTCCGAACAGCTTATGGGTGAGGTCGAACAGCCCCTCCAGGACGCGCGGCAGCGGGAAGTACGGCCTGAGCGCCTCGTCGTCGACGTCGAACCGCGCCAGGCGCAGCTTCTCGGAGGCGTATAGCACGTCCCACGGCTCCAGACGCGGGACGCCGAGCTCGCGCACCGCGAAGCGCTCGAGCTCCGCCATCTCGGCCTCGAAGTACGGCCTCGTCTTGGCGACGAGCTCCTCCTCGAACTGAGCCGCGCGCAGGCCGCTCTTGATCATGCGGTCCTCCGTCTGGAGGTCCGCGTAGTCGGCGTAGCCGAGCACGACCGCGAGCTCGCGGCGCTTGGCGAGGATCTGGCGCATGATCCCGCGGTTGTCGTGAGGCTCCGACGTGCCGACGGAGTTGTACGCCTCGTGCATGCGCCTACGCAGCTCACGGTCGTCGACGTACTTGACGAACGACATGTAGGAGGGCGCTTGGAGGGTGAAGCGAAAGCCGGTGAGGCCTCGGGCGGACGCGTCGGCGCGTGCCCTGCGCTTGGGGCCGTCCGGCAGGCCGGCGATCGCGTCCTCGTCCTCGATGAGCAGTTCGAAGGCGTTGGTGGCGTCCAGGACGTTCTCGGCGAACTTGGTCGTGAGCTGGGACAGCTCGACACGCAGGGTTTCGACGCGCTTGCGCTCGGCCTCGGGCAAGCTCGCGCCGGACTGCCGGAACTCCGTCAGAACCTTGTCCAGGTTCCGGCGCCTGACGTCGTCCAGCCCCGCGGCTTCCGGCGTGGCCGCGTAACGCGACACGGTTTGCCAGAGCGCCGGGTCCGTGCCGAGGCGCGCGAGGAAGCCGCTGACCTCGGGGAGCACCTCGTTGAAGGCCTGGCGCAGTTCGGGCGTGGTCGCCACTCCGATCAGATGGCGGGCCAGTACGTACGGCCTCACGACGCCCTCGACGAGGTCGTCGAGGGCCTGGACCGTGTTCGCGTAGGTCGGTTCGGCGGCACCGGCTCGCAGCTCGGAGAGCCCGGCCTCGGCCCGAGCGAGCGCGGTGCGCAGGCCCGGTCCGACGTGCTCGGGCCGGATGTCGGGGAAAGGGATCTCGAAAGCGTTCGAGAGCAGCGGGTTGTCTGTCATCAACGGCTCCTGGTGGGACGGCGCTACGGCTCGCTGAAGCCCGCGCCAAGAGGATCGAAAGCGACAGATTGTAACCGCTACCCGGGTTACAGGCGGTAACGGACCGCAGTTCCCCGCCTCACGCCGTCGCTATCACGTACTCCGCCGGCACGGGCTGGCTGAACAGGAACCCTTGGCCGTCGTCGCACTGCAGCGTGCGTAGAAGAGTGTTCTGCTCCTTCGTCTCGATGCCTTCCGCGGTGACGCGCAGCCGCAGGCTCTTGCCGAGGGCGATGATGGCGCGCAGCAGGTCGACGTCCTGGTTGGTCGTGTGCGAGTCGATCTTCGAGACGAACGAGCGGTCGATCTTGAGCCCATCCAGCGGGAGCGCGCGGAGCTGCGTTAGGGAGGAGTGCGCCACGCCGAAGTCGTCGAGCGCCACCTGAACGCCCATGGCGCGCACCTCCTCCAGCTTGGGCGAACCGTTCGCGAGCGTGTCGTGGCCGGTACGCTCGCTGATCTCCAGTTCGAGCAGGCCCGGGTGGAGGTCGTAGCGCGAGAGCACGGACTGGACGACGCCGGCCAGGTCGCAGTGCGCGAGAGCCGAGGGGCTCACGTTCACGGCCACGCGCCTTGGCGTGCGCTGGCTCTGCCACCGCTTGGCCTGGCGGCAGGCCCGCTCGACCACCCACTCGAACAGCCGGGGGCCGAGCTGCGACTCCTCGACGAGCGGCACGAAGTCCATCGGCTTGAGTAGGCCCCGAACGGGGTGCACCCAGCGCACGAGCGCCTCGACGGAGTTGATGCTCCCGTCGTCGAGCTGCACGCGCGGTTGGTAGTGCAGCACGAGCTGGTCCTCCGCGATGGCGCGCCGGAGCTCCCGCTCCGTCGCGATACGCGTACGCATGGCCAGGTCGATCTCGTCGTCGTAGAAGCGGAAGCCGCCGCGGTTCGTCTCCTTGGCGCGTACGAGCGCCGCCGTCGCCCGCTCCAGCATGTGATTGGCGGCGCGAGCGCCGTCGTGCAGGACGTCGACCCCGACGCTCGCAGCCAGCTGCAACGTGAGGCTCCCGTCGGCGTACGGCTCGCGCACGGCGGCCAGCACCTTCTCGAGCGCGGGTAGCACGGAGCGCTGTGTCGGCAGGTCGCCGAGCAGCAGAGCGAACGAGTCGCCGCCCAACCGCGCGAGCGTGTCGGTGCGGCGCAGGGTACGCCTGAGGCGCCTGCTCACCTCCATGATGAGCCGGTCGCCGTGCCGCTGGCTGAACGTCTGGTTCACGAAGCGGAAGTTGTCGAGGTCCAGGATGGCGAGTGCGATGCCCGTGCCGTTGCGCCGCGCGTGCAGCTGAGCCTGTTGGACGCGGTCCTCGAGCAGATGGGCGTTCGGCAGCCCGGTGAGTGAGTCGATGTGCGCGAGGCGCCAGAGGTTGGCCGTCTCGCGTCTGGCGTTGGTTATGTCCTTCACCATCCCGTAGACGGCGGTGATGCCGGCCTCGTCGCTGCGCCAGCGCCGGGAGGCGAAGTCCTCGACCCACATGACCTTTCCGCCGTACGTTACGAGGCGGTACTGGTCCGAACGGCGCTCCTGGTCTCGCAGGCCTTGCAGGCGCTCTTCGAGCTGCGCCCTGTCCTCGGCGTGTATGAAGCGCCTGAACCCTTGCGTCTTGAGATGCTCGACCGCGTAGCCGGTCAACTGGTGCCAGGCGTCCGACACCCACACGACCTCGTTGCGACCGTCGTCGTGCAAGAGCAGCGCGTAACTGAAGAAGCGGCCGTCGCCCTCCAGGGAGCCCGACAGTTCGAGTTGCATGGCCTGCGCCCCGCCTGCGTGGACTTCCGCCGTGACGTCGCGGAAGAGCGTCAGGACGTGGGTGGCCGCGTCGCCATCGACGGCATGGACGGGGTAGTGGCGCTGCTCGACCCAGAGCAGGCTACCGTCCGCCCGGTAGATGCGCACGACGGACGTGGACGGCTCATCAGCCGTGGTCGCGTCGTACATACGCCCGCCCTCCTGGTCCGTGTCGTTGCGCATGAGGAACCCGAGGCTGCGCCCAGCGAACTCCTCGAAGGAGTAGCCGGTGAGCTCTACCAGCTTGTCGGAGGCGTGGACCACGGGCTGGCCGACCACGGCGAGGTCCGAGATGCAGTAGCTCTCCCCCTCGAACAGCCGTACGATCGCTTCCAGCATCGCGGAATCGGCCCTGCCGACTCGTTCGTCGGCGGCCGACGGCCCCAGCGACACAGCGCGTTCCCTCCCAGGACCTTGGCTTATGTCGTTCTCGAGTGACATGGCGTGTCAGCCGCCTCCTTAGTCGTTCAAGACCAGAAAGCCACCGGCACGTGCGCTTGCTACCAGCTGGGGTTCCCTGCCCCGACTACGGTAGCGGCTCGGGCGACTCTCCCGTCCTCTTCCGCCGAGAACGCTAGCACCGGCTCTTGCCATCTCGTATGACAAATCTCCCCTGAGCAGGACATGAGATCCGAATGTGAGGGACGCCACGCGCGCGCCCGAGCCGGCTTCCGGACGTGCTCGCGTGCGTGAGCGGACGCTCATGCCCGCCCCGGGCAGGGTAGCGCGGCGTGCGAGGAGGCGTGGCGGCCGATGCTAGATTCGACGATCATGGATAGGCAAACGTTCAGGTACGACGTCGTGATCATCGGCGGGGGACCGGCGGGCTTGACCGCCGGCGTCTACGCCGGCCGCGCCCAGCTCTCCACCGTGATCCTCGAGAAGGGTCTGCCCGGCGGGCAGATCGCGCAGACGGACGAGGTCGAGAACTACCCCGGCTTCCCCGACGGCATCACCGGCCCCGAGCTCAGCGAGCGCATGGTCGCTCAGGCGGCCAAGTTCGGCGCCGGCATCGCGATGGACGAGGTCACGGGCATTGAGCGCCACCCGGCCGGCGGTTTCCTGGTGCGCGGCTTCGCGGCCGACTACCACGCGAGCGCGGTGATCATAGCCACGGGAGCCAACCCGCGCCGCCTCGGCGTTCCCGGCGAGGACGAGCTGTACGGGCGCGGCGTCTCGACGTGCGCGACGTGCGACGGCTTCTTCTACCGCGGCAAGGAGGTCGTGGTGGTGGGCGGCGGCGACGCGGCCGTGGAGGAGGGCTACTTCCTGACGAAGTTCGCCTCCAAGGTGACGGTCGTACACCGCCGCAACGACCTGCGCGCCAACAAGGCCGCCCAGGAGCGGGCGTTCGCCAACCCCAAGATGACGTTCGTGTGGAACACGGTGGTGACCGAGATCGAGGGGGCCGGCGGGCAGGTGACCGGCGTCCTCACCAGGGACGCCGTCACCGGCGAGGCGGGCCGGATCGCGACGGACGGCGTCTTCGTGTACATCGGCCACGAGCCGAACACGGCGTTCCTCCGCGGCGCGGTGCGCCTGCGGGCGAGCGGCTACGTCGACGTGCGAGACGAGGTCTACACGGACGTGCCTGGCATCTTCGCGGCAGGCGACGTCTCGGACGAGGTCTACCGTCAACTCGGCACCTCGGTCGGCGCCGGCACGCGGGCCGCCATGGCGGTCGAGAAGTGGCTGGTGGAACACGCCATCGAACCGGTCGCGAAGGCGGCAGCCGCGGCCGGCCTGGCGCCCGCTTGAGGAGGGCCTAGGCGGGCGGCCAACGCGTGCTTGGCAGGCTGCTAGCCTGCCTGGCGCCGGACAACGCCACGAGCCAGGGCGGCGGCCGAGACGCAAGCGGTCAGCGCGGCAGGAAGTCGTAGACGAGCAGCTTGCCCGAGCGGAGAGCCAGTAGGTGGTGCCCGTCCGACCAGATGGGCATGCCTACGCCGGCCCGCCAGCTCACGGTCGCTCCCGTCAAGGCGTCTACGGTGGTGAGGCGGATGAACTCGCCGTCCGGAGAAGCCACCCAGCCGTCGCCCGCCACCGTTCCGGTGACCGCTCCGGCGGCCGCTCTGGAGTCCGACTCCGCCCCAGACGGGGTCTCACCCAGGCCGGCGGCGGACTCCTCCGCGGAGGTGGTGTCTTCCGCGGCATCTTCTGGGGCATCTTCCGCGGCGCCGGGCGTGGCATCGGGGGTGTCGGCGGCTGGCGCGCCAGTTGGCGCGCCAGCGTCGCCCTGGTCGCCGTCCGTCCCGCTCAAGGGCCAGGGGACGACCTCGAGCTCGCCCATCACGCTCCCGGTCGCAAGGTCGACGCGCGCGCCCGCCGGCAGGCTCGGAAGCCGGCTCGGGTCGACGCCAAGGTAGGCGATCGGCCCGGCCGCCGCCATGCCGCTGGCCGGGAGCCCGACGCCAAGGAGCTCGGGAGCGTCACCGCCTGCGGCCACCCGTTCCACGACGAAGAGCCGCGGCGCCTCGTCGGCCCGCGGTTGGTAGCGCGCGGCGTCCACCTCCGAGGTCCGCACCCCAAGTCGTTCGGCGACCAACGCCACCAGGTTGGTGGCGAAGGCCTGGCGCACCTCCTGGCTGTCCTGCTGCCAAGTGTCCGGCCAGAGCTGCAGCTCGCGCACCCGCAACCGCGCGCCGTCCGGACCCTCGGCCAACCGCCAGGCGCGGAGGCGCTCGACGTCACCGCCCTGGATCACGACGTACTCGGCCTGCGTGAGCGGGACCCGCCACTGCAACCGGAGCACCAACGCCCCGTCAGGGAACGCCAGCAGCCGCGCCTCCATGCCGCTGACCTCTTCCTCCAACAACAGCCGAGGCGCCAGCGGGACTATGCCGCCAGGGATCGACTCGGCCAGGGCCGGCACCGGCCGCCCGCCGCCTACCGTCGGCATGGCCTCCGCGTAGTTCACGGCGGCGGACCGGTTGGCGAACGCTCCGACGCGCACGCGGAAGACATCGCCCTGCGCCGAGGTGGAGCGCACGACGTACGCCGGATAGCCCTGACGCACGAGGTCGGTCTGCACCCCGAGCGCCGCGTCGCGGTCCGACAGAGCGAGGACCTGGACCGTGTAAGCGATGGTCTGGGCCGAGGCGTTGCCCACTAGCGCGGCCGCCACGATGAGGGCGGCGACGAGGTGGGCGGGGCGCTGCACGAGGCGCCAAGCGTGGCGCACGCGCACTAGAAGTCCTTCCGCTCGAACAGGACCACGGCAACCGCGGCGAAGAGCGCGGAGTAGAGGGCGATGAGCGCTACGGCCCACGTGAGGTCGGCGGTCGGGCTGGAGTACGTCTGCAGCTGCGTGGTCAGGAGGAACGGCTCGAGCCCCGGGAAGACGACGAAGAGCTGCATGACGATGAGCACGGACAGGGTGGCGAGCGCGCCGCCCGCCGCGTTCATGAAGGCGACGGTCAGAAGCACCGCGAGCATCGCGATGGGCACGAGTGCCCAGGCGGCTAGCGAGAAGCCCCGCACGAGCTCGCCCAACGCGGCGCCCGCGCTCAGGGAGCCCGTGCCGAGCAGACCCCCTGCGCCGAGGCCGGTGCCGCCGACGAACTGCCCGAAGCCGAACTGCGCGCCGGCCAGCAGGGACGCCACTAGGAACACCGTCAGGAGGATGAAGGGGTAGGCGGCGGCGACCACGAGCTTGGCCGCGAGCCAGTTGGGTCGGGTGACCGGTCGCAGGAGCACGGTCGGCAACGTGCCGTTGGCGATCTCGACCCCGAGGAGTTCCGCGGCAGTTATGGCGGTGAGCAGAGGCAGCAGGAACTGCATCGACGACAACAGCCCGAGCGCGGGCACCTGGTAAGCGGACACGAGGAAGACCCCGTACAGGTCGAAGATGCCGGGCGCGTAGGCCCACAGCAGCGGGAAGACCACGAGGACGAGCAGGCCGAACCGCACGCTGCTCAACCGCCAGAGCTTGGCGAACTCCATCCGCAGCAGGACGTTCATCCGGTCTCCCCGGGGAACCGCGGGAGCCCCCCGTTGGTGCCCGTGCCCGTGCGCCTGACGCGCTCGTTGTGCACCCGCTCCCGGTAGTAGCCGCGAAGGTCGAAGACGTCGCGCTGCATCTCGAGTACCCCGACGCCCCCTTCGCCCAGATGGCGCGTGACCTCGGCTATGTCCGAGGCCGCCCGCGGTATGAACACGACCTCGGCGCCGCGCGCGGCCACGTGCCGGATGAACGGCTGGCCCTCCAGCAGACGCACGGCCTCGGCGACGGACGTTGGCCGCAGGCGGTAGCGGTCGCGGCGATCGTAGAGGTTCACCTCGTCGATCAGGGCGCCCTCCTCGAGGATGGCGACGCGCGTGCAGTAGGCGACGACCTCGTCGAGGTGGTGCGTCGAGAGGAGCACGGCCGTGCCCTCCTCGGCCGCTTTGCGTAGAACGCCGTGGACTAGGTGCAGGCTAAGCGGATCCATGCCGCTGGCCGGCTCGTCCAGGATGAGGACCTCCGGGTGCGTGAGAACGGCGGCGGCGACACCCAGGCGCTGACGCATGCCGAGGCTGTAGACCCCTACCTTGCGGTCGGCGGCATGCTTCAACTCCATCAGGGCGAGGACTTCCTCGACGCGCGCGTCCTTGACGCCCCCGGCCAGGGCCGCGTGGAGCTTGAGGTTGGCGCGGCCGGTCAGGTACGGGTAGAAGGCGGCCGGCGCCTCGACCACGGCCCCGAGCTTGCGCCGCACGGCCGGGCGCTTGTGCGGGTCCTCGCCGAGGATGCTCACGGAGCCGGACGTAGGGAACGCCAGACCGGTGACGAGCCTGATGGCCGTGGTCTTGCCCGCCCCGTTCGGACCGACGAGCGCGTACACCTCACCGGCGTTGACTCTGAAGGTGAGGTCGTTGACCACCTGCTTCTTGCCGTATGCCTTGGTGAGACGGTCGCTGGCGATGGCGGGTGTCGACGACATGGGCCTCCTGGGGCAGTCTAGTGGCGCGCCCCGACCACAGCGATAACATTATTCATGCTCAAGGGGATGAACCCTCGCTCGCACGCGCGCCGTCCGGGCCGGCTCCGGCGGTCGCCCCGCCGACGGCGGCCCCGCTGACCTGTTCCATCAGCATCACGTCGAGCACATGGTCGATGCAGCGCTCCACCGCCAGGTCGAAGTCGGCCGCCTCGATGACCGGGACCCCGCGCAGCTCCGCCTGCTGCGTGACGTAGTCCTGGATGATGCGGATCTCGACGAAGTGGTCCAGGTACGACTGCTTGGCGCGCCGCGACTTGGTCTGCCCCTCGCGGGTGGTGAAGTGCCTGAGGTGGTCGTCCTCGTCGGAGACCGCCAGGACGATGTTGATGAGTGTGGCGTCTCGGAACTCGCGCGCCGGGGCGACGCCGGGGACGAGCTGCACGCCCTCCATGACGATGGACGTCGACTCGTATACGTTGCGTTCCAAGATGGCGGTGTTGGCGGGGTTGAGCTGGTGCACTTGGGCGAGGAAACCGCGCAGCACGCGCATGCGCTCGGGCTGCGCCGTCTCGAGCTCGCTCGGGAGCAGCTCGGAGCGCCAGGCGTCGTACGTGCTGGAGTGCAGGATGGGGCTGAGCTCCGGACCGATGAGCGAGCGCAGCGCCTGTCTCACGGAGTCTGTCGAGACGATGCGTGGGATGCCTAGCCGGTAGCCGACCTCGGAGGCGATCGCCGACTTGCCGACGCCCGGCGCGCCACCGAACACCACCAAGATGGGGCGCTCGCGGTTGCGCGCCTCGCGCATCACGGCGTAGCGGCGGGCGTACTCGTCACCGGCCTCCATGGCGAGGAGCTTGATGACCTCGGCGCGCACCTGCTCCCGGCGGACCACGGGCTGGTGGAGCGCGTAGAGGGCCACTTCGACCCGCTTGGCCAAGTTGTGGGACATGTCGGGGCTCAGGCCGACGGCGGTGAGCGACTGCGCGAGGATGCCGCGCGAGAACGGCAGCGAGGTCCCGGCCGGACCCATCACGCGCACCTCGAAACTGCTCGAGGTGGCGCCCTCGTAACGCAGGCGCAAGTCGCTGCCGTAACGCCCCTCTATGACGCCGGCGACGCGGCGTGTGAGGTCGTCGCGGTTCAGGTGCTCGAGGCCGTCGCTGCGTATCCCCTGCTCCACCTGGGAGGCAACGAAGTTAGCTTCCTTGAAACCGATGCCGACCTTCTCGATGGCCGACGTCAGCCGGCGGCGCGAGAACCGCTCCCCGGCCGGCCTCCCGCCGGCGGCAGGGTTGGCCTCGTCGACCACGACGATCGGCACGAATGGCGGCGTCTGGCGCATGAAGCGCGCCGCTGCCACGCCGGAGACGCGGCGCCTGACGCCGTCGGCGAGCAGGCGCATGAGGTGGTTGAGCTCGACGCGGCGCGAGGGGCTGTCGCGCAGCTGCGCCTCGACGTCGAGCGCGAGGTCGATGGCCTCCTCGGTCGGCACGCCGGCGCTCTGGAGGGCCTCGACGAGCACGCCGGTGGAGAAGGAGTAGCGCTCCTCGCCCCTGACGACCCTGAGCTCACGGGTCTTCACGGCTCGAAGGGGTCGCCCTGCCCCGCCCGCGCTCCTGCCAAGGCCAGTAGCAGGTCGTGCACGACGTTGCCCGTGAACCCCCATATCTCACGGTCGCGCCACTGGTACGTGTAGATCCTGCGCCTGTACCTCAGCAGCTCCCCGACGCGGTGGGTCGGGGCGACGGCCTGGAGGTCGGCAACGGGCACGGTGAACGCCTCGGCGACCTCCGACGGGTCGGGTGCGAGGCGCTGCGGCCACGGGAGGAGCGCGACGACGGGCGTGGCGACGTAGCCGGCTGGCGACGGGTGATCCGAGAGCACCCCGACCACCTGCTCCGGGCGCACGTCGAGGCCGACCTCCTCGCGCGTCTCGCGCAAGGCCGCCGACAGCACGTCCTCGCCCTCCTCGAGGCGCCCGCCCGGGAACGCGATCTGGCCGGCATGGGTGCGCAGGTGGCCGGCACGTACGGTCAGCAGCAGTTCGAGGCCGGCCTCGCCGTCGAGGACGGGCACCAGGACGGCGGCGCGCCTGAACCCGGCGATCTCCAAGCGACGCGGTGCGTTGGCGTCCAAGCGGGCGGCGAGCTCCGCTCCGGTGATGACGGGAGGAGCGCTCGTCCGACCGGTGGGCGGTTGCGGCATGACCGCCATGTTAGTCCCGCGCACCGCGGAGCGACACGTAGGCCCAGTGCCTTCCCGTGAGCCCGCGGTCGCGCCGGTGGCTGTAGAAGACGTCGGGCTCGCAGTGCGTGCATCTGCCTAGATCCAGCACGTGCTCGGGCGAGACCCCGGTCTCGACGAGAGCGAACGCGTTGGCGGCGGGAAGGTCGAGCAGGTACCGGCCGCCGGCCGTCGGATCGGGCCGCCAGACGGTCTCCGGGAAACCGCCGGTGAAACGTGCGACGACCTCCTCGCCCACCTGATAGCAGTCGCCACGGATGCAGGGGCCGAGCGCGACGCGCACGTCGGCGGGGTCGGAACCGTGGCGCTCGGCCATGGTCCGCACCACCTTGGCAGCGAGCTTCGCGGCGGTGCCTTTCCAACCGCAGTGCGCCGCGCCCACCACGCGCCGGACGGGATCGTGGAAGAGGAGCGGCACGCAGTCTGCGTTGCTGACGACCAGGAGGACGTCGTCGCGCGCCGTGACCGCCGCGTCGGCCTCCTCGACGAACCAGCCCGGGTCGCCCGCGCTGACGCGGTCCCCGTGCACCTGGTCGAAGCAGCAGACCTCGCCGCGCGCGAACCCGAGGTGGGCGAGGAGCGTGTCGCGGTTGCCCTCGACGGTGGCGCGGTCGTCGCCAGAGCTGAGGCCGAGGTTGAGGGCAGCGTAGTGACCCGTGCTCGCGCCGCCGCTCCTGGTCGTGAAGCCGTGCGGCGCCGCGAAGCCGGCGGCCGTGACGACGCCTGGCAGCGGAGACGGCCCCGGCTTCGGGGACGGCTCCCACGTCATGCGGCTGCCCCGGCGGCGAGCCGCTCGCCGGCCCGCACCGCGAGCGCGAGGCGGTTCTGCGCCGGCGGCAGGGCGCAGGAGTAGCCTTCGGCGTACGCGCAGTACGGATGGTAGGCGTAGTTGAAGTCGAGCACGATCTCGTGCGGCGCGCCGGGGTCGAGCAGCGGGTCGAGGTAGCGACCCGCCCCGTAGGTCTCGTGGCCGGAGGTCGCGTCCGCGAAGGGCAGGAAGAGCCGCGGGCCGTCTGGCTCGGCGACGGAGGCGAGCAGGGTCAGAGCGGCGTCGGTCCCGTACAGACGAAAGCTCGCGACGCCGAACTCCAGGTAGGCGCGCTCCTCTCCGCTGCTCGTAGCCATGAACACCCGTGCCGGTCGCTCGGCTCGCTCCAACCGCGCGACCACCAGCGCCCCCGGATCGTACGGGTAGTAAGCGAGGCCGCCGAAACCGGCTGCGCCGCTCAACGGCGAGCGCGGGTGGTCGCGCAGGAACGCGTCCTTCTCGGCCCGCCAGCCCTCCAACCGCGTGAGCGCCGCCGGATCTGTCATCTCAGTAGTTCCTGGCCTTCACGCTCAGCTCACCGGAGGCGAGCAGCCATTCGGTGACGGCGTGGACGCAGCCCCGCGCCGTCGGGGTCACGAGCGGGTCGCCGAAGGTCTCCAGGCGCACGATGACCTCGTCGACGCCGCGCTGCTGGGCCACCACCAGGAGCTGCTGTCGCATGGCGTCCTCTTCGACGGTGGCGCGAACCAGGACACGTCCGCGGCCGTCCTCGCCGCCGAGCGAGCGCATGGCCTCGTGCAGGATGACGTGCCCGTCAGCGTACGGGAGCACGACCTTGGTGAACGGCTGTTCGAGCGGGAGCTGGCCCCGCAGGAGCGCGTGTGGCATCGTGTCTGGCCTCTCTAGGTGGGGGTGTTCTGGCGCCTCGACGGCGTTGCGCCTGAACACCACGTAGTGCAGTGGCTTGCCCTGGTCTCGCCATTTGAGGGCGTACTTGGTCTCGAAGACGCCCTCGGGGGCCTCGGGCCGGAGGACATCGTAGAGCCCGGTGGCGGCGGCTTCCTCGAGCGCGTAGCCCAGGTACTCGGGGTGGTCGGTCGCGAGCCGCACCTCGCCGGCGCCGTCGAGACCGGCGTCGGCGGGACACGCGGCCTTGAGGCGCGAGCCGGCCAGCGCGAGAAAGCGGCGGCTGAGCAGGCGATGCTTGGCGTGCTTCTCCTTCGGCCACGGGCACGGGAAGTTGACGACCAGCGCGTCGAGGGACGCGGGGGCGAAGAGCTGCTGGAGCGCGACGTGCGCGCCGGCCTTGGCCAGCCGCACGTTGCTAGCGCCGGAGCGCTCTATGCGCTTGAGGGCCCGCTGCAAGCTGCCGGAGGAGACCTCGAGGCCGACGAAGCGCATCGTGGGCTCGGCGAGCGCGCGGGCCACGGTGAAGCGACCGTCGCCGAAGCCGACCTCGACGGTCAGGCCGACCGGGCAGGGGCTTCGGCCGAACACCTCGTCCCAATCCGCTGGGAAGCTCGAGGCGCGCCATGGGAGGAGCACGCGCGGCCGGTGGACACGCGACAACGCCACAGGCTCATGGCCCACGTCCGTCGTCATCAGGCGTCCTCGACGTACGGTCTGACGAGCAAGGCCTCGTTGACACGCAGGTCGGCCCGCACGAGGGTGTCCCGGCTGAGCTCTAGGTAGGGGCCGGCGCCCTTGGCGGCGAACGCCGGGAAGAGCTGCACGCTGCCGTCATCGCGCCGGCAGACGACCTTGGTGACGGAGTGCCCGAGGACCTTCTCCCACGCCTCCACGATCGTCGGATCGAGGCCGACGCTGCCGGCCGCCTGGCGCCGGGTCGCGAGTCTGGTCACGAGCCGGGCCGTGCGCGCGCGGCGGTTCTGCAACTTGAGGACGCCGGTGCGGATGAGGCGGTCGCAGATCACCAACGCCTCCTCCGGCTCGATCCCGAGGTCGACCGCGATGCGCGTCACCGTCCTATGCCCGTCCACGTGAGCCAGGACGCGCTGCTCCTCCGCGGTGAGGGTGACGGCCCGGTCACCGTACGGGCCGACGACGGGCAGGGCGGGCACGGCGTCGCGGGAGAGGGTGGGCACCTCCTCGCGGCCGGTGGAGCGCCGCTCCTCGTCGAGCAGACGCACCGCCTCCAGGATCAGGTTCTCCGTGCCGACGCTGATGGAGTCGCTCGGAGCCGTCATCCCTATGCGGAACTCGAAGGTGCCGCGCTCGTCGGCGAAGAGGGCGTAGACCGCCCGCTCGCCGGTCAGCTCGCAGAACTCGGCATGGACGACCCTGCCGCGGTCGAAGTAGACGCGCGCGAGCCCCGATGGATGGTCCACCGTCAGCCGACCCGTGCGCTTCGCGGCCGCGAGGAGCTGGAACAGGTCCACGAGCGAGAAGAGGCCGAGCGTGCCAGTCACGGCGGCCATCCTATCGCGGGTGCGTCACGCGTTCAGTAAAGCCCCTCTCATGCGCCGCAGGGCTTGAATCGCCCGCTCAGCACGCGCATCTCGGTATCACATGCCACCTCGGTATACTCGGCGGGTGCCGAGACGCCTGCAGAGAGCGCTCCTGCGTGAGACGGCCGGTCTCTACCCGCTCGGCGTGGCGGCCATCTGCCTGCTCCTATGCATCGACTTCCTGAGTGTCCTCGCGCGCTTCCTCGTCGAGCAGGACGCCTCCGTCGCCGACATCGGCGCGCTGCTCCTATACCGCACGCCGTGGTTCTTGCACCTCGCGCTGCCCGTCGCCGTCGTGTTCGCGGTGCTCATCACGGGCGGCAGGCTAGCCAAGGACAGCGAGCTCAAGGCCGCGTACGCGATGGGCGTGCCACCCATGCGCCTCTTCTGGCCCCTGGTGCTCTTCGGGCTCGTCGTCGGAGCCCTGTCGCTCGTGAACAACGGCTTCCTCGAACCGCGCGGTGAGGCGGCCTACCAACGCCGGATCGACGCGTTCGTCTACGCCCGTCCACCGGCGGAGGTACAGGTCGACTCGGCCTACCGGATCGAGGACGCCGTCTACTACGCGGCGCGCATCCGCTCCCTCCCCGGCGATCACACGCTCGCGAACCTCGAGGGCGTGGTGGTGCAGTTGGCCGACGGTACGCTCTACAGCGCCAGGACCGGCCAGTGGGACTCGGTCGCCAAGACGTGGCGCCTGACAGACGCCCAGGTGACCCGCCCCGGTGGGTCGCCGACGCGCGTCGGCGACCAAAGCCTGCCGTTCTCGCTGGCGTCGAGCCCGAACGAGACCTTGGTGCGCTCTGCGAGCCTGAGCCTCGACCAGGTCTGGAGCACCCTGCGTTCCGTCGAGCGGGCCGGCGGCGACACGCGCGAGCTCGCCTACGAGCTGCATCGGCGCCTGGCCGATGCGCTCAGTTCGCCTATCTTCGCCGCCTTCGCGGCCGCGCTCGCCCTGCGGGTCAGGGGTCGGGCGGCCGGGTTCGCATGGACGATCGTCCTGATGGTCGGCTTCTGGGCCACCTGGCTCCTCTCCGGCAACCTGTTCCAGGCAGGCGCCGTCGGCCCCTTGACGGCGGCGTGGCTGACACCGACCCTCGCGGCGGTCGGAGCAGGAGTGCTGGCAACGCGGACGTTGCGCTCATGAGGCGTTGGGGGCGCTACCTGGTGGGCGAGACGCTGCCGCTCTTCGCCGTCGGTGTCGTGGCGCTCGTGCTCCTGCTACTGCTCTACTTCTTCCTCGACGTGCTGGCGGACGTCCTGGCGCGCGGCGTCAGCGTCTCGCTCCTGGCGCGCTACCTCCTGTACAAGCTCCCGGCGGCGGCGGCGCCGGGTCTGCCGTTGGCGCTCCTGTTCGCCTCACTACTGGCGCTGACCAGGCTGGGCGAGGACGGCGAGGTCAAGGCCGCCCTGCTGCTCGGGCTGCCGCCGCGAGCGTTCGTGCTGCCGCTCGTTGGCCTCGGCCTGGCGGTCAGCGTCGTCGCCCTGGTGAACAGCGAGCTGATCGTGCCATGGAGCGAGAGGCGCGCCGCCGAGGTGGAGAAGGACATCATGCTGCTGAGCCCGGAGACGCTCGTCACGGCCGGCACGTTCTTCACTGACTCGCTGGGGCGGAGCATCTTCATAGGCGCCGTCGGCCAGGGCGGCCGTTTCGAGGACGTGACCGTCATAACGCCGGGCGGGAGCAGCGGCCCGCGCGAGGTGATAACGGCCGCCAGCGGCGTCCCCGACCCAGCGGCGGGGGTATGGCGGCTGGAGGGTATCAGGATGCGCGTCCTGCGCGACGCGCGTCTGACGGTCGACACGACCGCGGCCACCGCCGTCCTGCCCGTGCGGGGCCTGGCGGCGGGCTCCACCTCCAACCCCGACCTCGTCTACCTGCCCATCGGGCAGCTCCTCGACCGGCTCCGTTCCGGGCGGGGGGACGATCTGGCGGCCGAGTGGACCGCCCTCCACCGCAAGCTCGCCGAACCGCTCGCCGCCGTCGCCTTCGCCCTGTTCGCGGCGGCCGTTGGGCTCTTCACGTTCAAGCGGGGCGCCAGTCTCGGCTTCCTCGCCGTCCTCCTCCTCACCTTCGCCTACTACGCTACGTGGAGCGTGGCGAAGCTCCTTGGCGCCCAAGGGACGGTGCCGGCTTGGGCAGCCGGTTGGGCGCCCGTGTCCTTGTACCTGCTGGCCGGCCTGGCGCTGCTGGCGGCCGCCAGGCGGCGCTGAGCCGTGCGCCTGCGCGCCCTCTGCGCCGTCATCCTTGCCCTGCTCGCCGCGTGGGCGGGAGCCGCGCGCATCAGCATCGACGCCGCCTCCGACCCCGACAGCCGCCTCGAGATCCGCACCATCACGTTGCCGGACGGCACCGAGATCGCCCTCTACGTTCTGACGGGCGATGGCCTGGTCGTGCGCATCGACGCGGACGAGCTGCGAGCGGACCACGTCGAGGTAGACCTGACGAACCGTGTGGTGCGGGTGATAGGGCCGGGTACTTTCACCTCGGGCGGTCAGACCGTCACCGGGGAGGACCTCGTCATCGACCTACGCGACGAGACGTTCGTCGGCGACGACGTGCTCATCGTGACAGAGGCGATAGACGTGAGGGGCGACCGCGCCAGCCGCGTGCCTGGCCTCATCCGTGTCGCCATGGGGTTCTTCAGCCCATGCACGCGCTGCGGCCAGGAGCTCGAGGACTACGCCTTCACGGCCGACCAGGTGGAGATCTACCCGGGCGACCGCCTCGTGGCGTTCGGGGCCACCGTGCTGGTGCGCGGCGTGGCCGTGATGCAGCTTCCCGTCATGGTGCTGCCGATCGGGCCGCAGGACCGGCAGCCGCGCATCGAGTACGCGACCGGCGACGCGACCCACCGGGCGCTGCTCGCGATCGACTGGCCGTATGCGGCCGGCGCCGACGCGTACGGCGACGTGGGCTTCCGTTACTACGCCGACGTGCTGCCCGGCGCGGGCTGGCTGGGCGACGCCCTCCTAGGGGGCGGCGTGGTCGAGAGCTACCTCGGCGGTTCCCTATACCACCGCTACTACACGGATCGGGGCAAGGGCGCCTTCGCGGTCGACTACACGCCCGGCTTCCTCACCTACGGTCCCGGCGGCACCGCCGGCACCGTCACGGGCAGGACGGAGCCGCTCTTCGTCGTGAGGCTCGACTACGCCGACGAGGAGGTGCTCGGCTTGCCGCAGACGAGCTTCGCGCTGAGGCGGGACGACGCGCGCCGCCCGAGCATCTGGGAGGCGGAGGTCGGCGCCAGCGACGTCATGGGCGGCCTCAAGGGGCGCTTCACGAGCCAGGTCTACGTCGACTCCGATCCGACGGACACCGTCACGACCCCGAGCTACGCCGGGCGCAGCGTGCCGCTGCAGACTTTGGCGCGCTTGCAGCTCGAACCGGAGACCTTGCCCGGTCCGCTCGCCGGCGTGCTCAAGCTCGAGCGGATCTTCCTCGACGTCGGGGCGTTCCAGGACCGCAGCAACCCGCTCAACCGCTCGGCGGCCGTCTCCCCCATCAGCACGGGCGGGCGGGTCGTGGAGTCGCACGCGCTGTCACTAACCCCTCTCGACCTCTGGTCGGGCGCCCGCCTCGAGGGCCGCACCGACTTCACGGGGTACTACTACGACACGGCGGAGCGCCAGGTGGACTGGTCCAGCAGCCTGACGCTGCAGCAGACGCTGGGACGATTGGGCGCCATCGGCGTGACGTACACCCGCGACGTGCGCGAGGGCGAGACGCCTTACCGGTTCGACCTGCTCCCCTACCGCAACCGCAGCGACGTGCGCGCCCGGCTGCGGCTCGATCCCGCCGCCTGGTTGCGCTTCGAGCAGACGGCCGGCTACGTGATCGTCGACGACCGCGACCCTACGCAGGTCGGCTGGGCACCGCTGCAGTCGACGCTCACGCTCCTCGGCAACCTTGACTGGATCAGCCTCACGGTCAAGAACGCCTACGACCTGAAGGCCGGCGATCCGGGGACGCTAGACGCGGCGCTCGCGCTGACGAGCCGGGGGGTGGTGCGAGCGAGCCTCACGGTCGAGCACTCGCAGGACCTCCTGAGCACGCCGGACCGGATCACGGGCGAGCTGCGCGACACGACCCAGACCGCGGTCAAGGCCGGCGTCGGGGTGCAGGGCGTGGTGGAGCTGAGCGCCTCGACGGCGTACCGGTACTCTCCGCCGACCCCGGTCGTCGGCGAGCCCCCCGACCACTTCGACGACCTCGAGGTCAAGCTGACGCTCGGCACGCTGGCTCATACGGACGCCGTGCCAGGCCTCGCGCTCACGTACGCGCGCGACCTCGACCGGGGGCTGGTGAGCGCCTTCGGCGTGGAGGCCGCGCTCACCCTCGGCCAACTGCAGTTCGACGCGAGCGAGCGCATCTCCCTCCCGAGCGGCCAGTTGTCCGCCAGCAAGCTGCGCCTCGCCTGGCCAGGGGTCGCCGCCGCCCAGGCGGAGGGCCTGCTCTGGCTCGATACCGCCTGGCTCGGACTGCCGCAGCCGGCACCTTACGCCCGCCAACTCGCCTTCACGCTCGAGGGGGCGCCGGCTTCCGGGCGTCCGGACTGGCAAGTGCGCTACACCACGATCGCGGACCCCGCGCTCGCCGCCACGGGGCAAGGGATGGGCTACCGGTCCTCGACCTTGACCGGCAGGGCGCTCGTCGTGGACCGCGTCGTCGGACCCGTGCGCTTCGGGGTCGACGGCTTCGTCGAGTTCCTCTGGCAAGACGAGCTGCAGCCGACGACGTACTTGCGACGCGCGAACCTGACGTTCGGCGTCGACCTCTGGGAACGCGTCGGCCTCCAAGGCACCGTCGGCTACACGGGAACATACGACTACGCGGCCGAGGCGGTCGCCACCGGCCGCTTGACGCTGCAGGAGGTGGCGTTGATGGCGCGACCGCTCGACAACCTCTACCTTGGGATGGTCATCGACGACGTCTGGGACGTTACGGGCGGCACCGCCGCGACGGGTGTCAGCCTCAGACCGCGCTTCGTGGCGGTGTGGAACCGCTGCTGCTGGGCCCTGTACGGGTCTTGGGACTCCAAGACGGGCGCCGTGGCCATCACCCTGACGACCCCGGGAACGACCCAGGGCATCGGCCACGTGTTCGACACTGGCTGGATCATCCCGCGGAGGGAGCCATGAACCGTTCAGTAGTCAAGTCGGTCCTCGCCGCCGCACTCCTGTTGAGCGCGTGCACGGGCACCACGGAGCCGCGACCGCCGACCTTGCTGATCGTGGGGGTCGCCGGCGGCGGCGGTCCAGAACTGGCGCTGATCGAGGACGCCGGGCCGCTGGCCCAGCCGCGCCTGCGCTACGTCGTGGGCAGCGCGCGAGCGCTCTTGGCGGACGCGGTCTCGATCGACTTCGAGGACCGCGCCGGTGCTAGGGCGGCCGCCTGGGTCTTGTCGCGCAGCGTCGCCTCGACCGGTGGCACTCCGCAGGTCAGCGCCTACCTGCAGCGCTTCGACGTCGAGGCCATCGACGCCGCCGCGCCGGCGGCGTTCGCGGAGGACGTCTCGGCGCGGCTCACCTTGAGCGCTCCCGGCGGCGCGCTCCTAGAGGACCCCGACGTTGGCCGCCAGGCCTGCCCGACGGCGCTGCAGGTGTCGCGCCTCGGCCGGTGGGCGGTGGTGCTGGACGACCCGACGGCCTGCGGGTTGGCCGGCTTCGCGGTCCAGTGGCTCGTCGACACCCGGGAGGGGTCGGCGACGCCCCTCGGCGGCTCGACCAGCGTCCTGGCCACCGGTCCGTACACGGATCAGTCGCAGGGGAGCGAACGGGCGTTCTTCCTCGTGAGCGCGACTGGCGACGCGCAGGTCTTCGCCGTCGACCTCTCCGACGACTCGCCGGGGCCCGGCGCCTGGTACGAGCGGGCCCGGGTCGATACTGGCGAGGTGGGAGGCGCGACGTTCCTCGACATGGCCGGCAGCGGGGACGTCGTGTCCGGCTTGAGCACCGCACGCGTCGGCTCGGTCGACCTCCTCGACCCGACGGCCCCCCAACCGCCCGTGACGCTCACCGACTCCGTGCAGATCGGCGCAAGCCTGCTCGCCGACCCCTTCGGTGTGGCCTCGGAGCTGCTCGTGGTGGGGCCGAGCAGGACCGTCGTCGTGCGAACGCCGATCGGCCCGGAGGTCGCCGCCGCAACGTTCACGGCCGCCTCGGGCACCATCGACCCCGTGCTGCGCTTCGCGTACGTGCTGGGGCAGCGGAGCGTCCTGCTCATCGACCTCCTGAGCGGCCAGGACCTCTACGGGGAGGACCTGCGCACCGGAATCGTGAGCATCCCGGAACTCGTCCTGCCGTCCAGCGGCGGCAGGCTGCTGGGAGCCATCGCCTGGGTGCGCGCCAAGGCGCCCGAGGTGCCCTGAGTAGCGCCTAAGCGCGCCTTGGCGCGCACCTAGCCCGCGTCGGCCACCGGATGACGCTGAGCGTCCAAGGAGGTCATGGCGGCGGTCAGCCGCTCGATGGCCTGAGCGGCCAACGCCTTCCTGGCAGTAAGGATGGCGCTGGTGACGGCCTTCGCGTCCGCCGACCCGTGCCCGATGAAGGCGTAGCCCTTGACGCCGAGGAGGGGCTGCGCGCCGTACTCCGAGGGGTCGAGGCGTTTGGCGAGGCCGCGCAAGGCGGGCCTGACTAGGAGGCCGCCGAGGCGCGCGCGGAAGCCGGAGCCGAGGGCTTCCCTCACCCACGCGAAGATGGCCTTGGCCTCCCCCTCCGCCTGCTTGAGGATCACGTTCCCCGTGAAGCCGTCGGTGACGACGACGTCGACGACCCCGGTGAAGAGGTCCCTGCCCTCCACGTTGCCCGAGAAGCGGATACCGCTCGTGGCGCGGAGCAGCTCGTGCGCCGCGCGGGTGAGCTCGTTGCCTTTGCCAGGCTCCTCGCCGTTGGAGATGAGCCCAACGGTCGGCTCCCCGACGTTCCAGACCGTGCGGACGTAGGCGCTGCCCATCACGGCGAACTGCTGCAGGTACTGGGGCTTGCAGTCGACGTTGGCGCCGGCGTCGATGAGCGCGGTGGCGCCCTTGGCCGTCGGCAGCGCCGCCAGGATGGCGGCGCGGTCCACACCGGGCACGCGCCCGAGCTCGAAGGTGGCGGCGGCCATGGTGGCCCCGGAGTGGCCCATGGAGACGCACGCCGCCGCACGCCCCTCCTTGACGAGCCGCATGGCGACCATCACGCTCGACTCCCTGCGTCGCCTGACGTCGGTGGCGTGCTCGTCCATGCCGATGACGTCGGGGGCGTGCACGATCGGCAGGTCGCCCCCGTGCCGTGCCAGCTCTTCGCGCAAGCGCGCCTCGTCGCCGACGAGCACGACCGGATGCCCGAGGCGCTGCGCGGCTAGCGCGCCTACGACGGCGGCGTCCGGCATCCGTTCGCCGCCCATGGCGTCGAGCGCCACGGGTCCGGGTAGTGGGCCTGATGCGCTGGGTTGCGTGTCCTGGACGCCGTTCGGTTGTCCCATGCGCGGTCAGTATAGCGCCGCCGACTCCGTACGGTTCGCGAGCGACCCGAGGCAGCGGGCTACCAGCGACAGGGGGCGACCGGCGACAACGGACTACCCACGACAGCGCGCACCAGCGATAGCACGCACCCGGCGTCGGGGTTAGGACGGCGAGCCGTCACGGCTAGGGATATGCTCTCTCCGGTGGAGTTCCGTACCTTCGCGGCCCCGGCCGGCGAGCGACTCGACGTCGCGATCGCCCAAGCGCTCGAGCTCTCGCGCACGTACGCGAAGGAGCTCGTGAGCGAGGGGTACGTCACGGTCGACGGGCGGCCGGTAGGCAAGGCGAGCGCCAAGCTCACGGGCGAGGAGATCGTCTCCGTCGTCCTGCCGCCGCCGCGCCCCATGTTCGTGGAGCCTGAGGACACCGACGTCCACATCATCTACCAGGACGACGACCTCGTCGCCATCGACAAGCCGCCCGGCATGGTCGCGCACCCTACGGCGACCCTACGCACCGGCACGGTCGTGAACGCCCTCCTTGGGCGGATGCCGTTGGCGAAGGAGTGGAACCAGGACCCCAGCGACGAGGCCTACCGTCCGGGCATCGTCCACCGGCTCGACAAAGACACGTCCGGCGTGATGGTGGTCGCGAAGAACGACGAGGCGCACCGTCACCTCTCGCACTCGTTCAAGAAGCGCTTCACGCAGAAGGAGTACGTCGCCATCGTCGTCGGCGAGGTCGCCGACGGCCTCTCCGTCGACGCGCCCATCGGACGCCACTCTGTGCGGCGGCAGATGATGACGGTCGGAGGCGAGAACCAGAAGACCGCCACCACGAACTTCCGCGTCCTCGGCCGTCTTCCCGGGCACACGTTGGTGAAGGCCATCCCCCGCTCCGGGCGCACGCATCAGATCCGCGTCCACCTCGCCCACGTCGGGGCGCCCATCCTGGCCGACGAAGTGTACGGGCACGCGTCGAGCGTCCTCGGGCGCCAGGCGCTGCATGCCTACCGCCTGACGGTGCCGCACCCGCGCGACGATCAGGCGGTCACGTTCATCGCCCAGGTTCCGACCGACATGGTGGAGGCCTGGTTGCGCCTTGGTGGCGCGTGGCCGCCGCCGGGCGGCGCCGACCTCTAGGGGGTCGTCCTCCGGGTCGACCGCTCCTTCTCGCCGTCCGCCCGAGCGGACACCCGTAAACCCCCGCGCTACGCGGGGCTAGAATCGCTTCAGCCAACTGGCCGACGGGACTACCCGTCTCGGTGCGAGGGGTGTCTGCCCGCGTCGAGCCGCGCGCCCGTCGAGGAACCGGTGGAGCGCGGTCGACTCGAAGCGCGCCACGACTCTCCAGCCTCGATTGGAAGGGAAGCAGCGATGAACTACCGCGAACTGTTCGACCTCACCGACCGTGAGGTCCTCGTCATCGGCGCCGGCTCCGGGATCGGCCGCGCCACCGCGAAGGGGCTCGCCGACTTCGGCGCCGTCGTCACGTGCGCCGACACCAACGAGGGGGCGGCCAAGTCAGCGGCAGCCGAACTCATGGCAGACGGCTACTCGGCCGCCTCCGCCACCGTCGACATCACCGACCCCGCGGCCGTGAGCGACCTCGTCGACGGCATGAAGCGCCTCGATGCCGTCGTGTGCACGCCCTCCATCAACGTGCGCAAGCAGCTCCTCGACCTGAACGGTGAGGAGTTCGACCGCGTCATCAACGTGAACCTCAAGGGCAGCTTCAACGTGATGCGCTCTGCCGGCAAGCGCATGGCCGCGCAGGGCAAGGGCAGCCTCGTGTTCTTCTCGAGCATCCGCTCGCAGGTCGTGGAGCCCGGCCAGGGCGTCTACGCCGCCACCAAGGCCGGCACGCTTCAGATGATCCGCGCGCTCGCCTCCGAGCTCGGCCCGAAGGGCGTGAGGGCCAACGCCGTCGCGCCCGGCGTCGTCGAGACGCCCCTCACGCAACAGATCAAGGACCGGCCCGAGTGGTACAGGGCCTACGCGGAGAAGAGCGCGCTCGGGCGTTGGTCGCAACCGAGCGAGCTCGTCGGCGCGGTCGTGTTCCTCGTGTCGGACGCGGCGTCGTTCGTGACCGGCTCGCTCCTTTATGTGGACGGCGGCTGGACCGCGCAGGACGGCCGCTTCACCCCGCCGCTGTGAGCGCTTCCAACATGGAACCGGTCGCGCAGCCCGCTCGCCGCGCCAGACCGCTATGAGCACGTTCCCATCCGACCTGGCCGAGCGCGCCGCGGCGGCCGTCGACCCGACCCGCGTCGCGGAGCTCGCGCAGGGGCTCGTGCGGGTCAGGAGCGTGTACGACGCCAAGGCCGGCACGACCGAGGCGGCCGCGGCCGCCTACGTCGCGCAACAGCTGGAAGCGCTCGGCCTCGCGCCCATCCTCGACGAGGCCGCCCCGAACCGGCCGAACGTGATCTGCGATTGGGAGGGTAGCGGCTTCGATCCGGCCAAGCACCGCACGCTCATGTTCGAGGGGCACACGGACGTCGTGACGGAGGGCGACCCGAGCAAGTGGAAGGTGCCGCCCTTCGAGGGCCGCATCGAGCGGCGCGCTGGCGACGGCGAGGTGTTGCACGGGCGCGGCAGCGCGGACATGAAGGCCGGGGTCGCCGCCAGCATCGCGGCGCTCGAGGCCGTCATGCGCGTGGCGCCCGACCTGACCGGGCGTATCCGCCTCGGCATCGTGGCCGACGAAGAGGACATGATGCTTGGCATCAAGGCGTTCATCAACAACGGCTGGGGCGACGCCGTCGACGGCTGCATCGTGGCCGAACCGGAGGAGAACGAGCTCTGCCTCTTCCAGAAGGGCGCCATGCGCGTGAACGTGCGCGTGGTCGGCGTCATGAGCCACGGCGCCATGCCGTACGCGGGCGTCAACCCGAACCGCGGCGTGGCCGACTTCATCGTCGCCTTGCGCGAGTACGAACGGCGTGAACAGGCGCGCCTCGGTTCGCACGAGTACCTGGGGCTGCCTTGGCTAACCCCGACCATCGTGCGCTCGCCTGCCTCGGGCGAGGCGCAGCTCAACGTCATGCCGGAAGAGGCGTACCTGGCGCTCGACATCAGGACCGTGCCGGGTCAGGACCATGCGGAGATCGAGGCAGAGCTTCGGCGCATCGCCGCCGAGCTCGAGGCCGGCACGGAGCGCTTGCGCTTCCACATCGACGTCTTCGAGTCGCGCCCATGGACGCAGACGGCCGACGACGACCCCCTGGTGCGTGCGCTCGAGAGCGTCTACCCTGCCGTGCTCGGCACGCCACCGCGCTACGGCGGCGTGCCCGGCGCGACCGACGGCACGTTCCTGTGGGCGTGGCTCAACATCCCGATAGTGACGGTCGGACCGGGCGACAGGACGATCCCGCACCAGGTCGACGAGTTCGTGCGCCTGCGGGAGGTCGTGACCAGTGCTCGCCTGTACGCCGCGGCTGCGGTAACTTATCTCGCGTCACACGACTGATGACCGGAGCCGGCTCCCTAGGCACTAGGAGCCACTTCTCGACTACCGGTCGCTTAGGAGGACCTTCGATGGTCGTTACCCGTATCGCATCGGCTCGCGGCGGCAGGCTGCTCACCGCGGCAGCGTTGGCGTGCGCGCTCCTGTTCGGGAGCGCCCTCGCCCAGGACCCCGCCCCGGTCTCGGGGGGCACGCTCACGGTCGCCATCACGGCCGACCCGCCCGGTTGGGACCCGACGGCCTCGACGTCGCAGGAGATCCCGCGCGTCGTGTACAACAACGTCTTCGAGGGTCTGGTCAAGTTCGATCGCACCGGCGCCATCGTGCCCGGGCTCGCCGAATCGTACGACGTCAGCGCCGACGGTCTCATCTGGACGTTCCACCTGCGCCAGGGTGTGAAGTTCCATGACGGCAGCGCGTTCACGGCGGCAGACGTGGTGGCCAAGTTCGAGCGCGCGCGCGACCCGGAGTCGGGCCACACGCACCCCGAATACTACGCAGCCATCGAGGACATCGCGGCGCCCGACGACCACACGGTCGTCTTCACTCTCAGCAAGCCGAGCCGCGGCCTCCTCTACGACCTCGCCCGCCCCGACTCGATCATCTACCCCGCGGCGAAGGCCGACACCCAGCGCTCGCAGCCCATCGGCACCGGCCCCTTCAAGTTCGCGTCTTACACGGAAGGCAGCGAGGTCGTACTCGAGCGCAACCCCGACTACTACGTCGCGGGCGTGCCGTACCTCGACAAGGCCGTGTTCAAGATCATCAGCGACGCCAACACGCGTTTCGCCGCGCTGCAGGCCGGCGACATCGACCTGACGGGCGTCACGTCCGAGCAGTACCTGGTGTTGGGCGGTAGCCCCGATCTGAAGGGCACAGAGGGCACCATGACCACCGAGATCACGGTGGCGATGAACAACACCCGTCCCCCCTTCGACGACGTGCGCGTGCGCCAGGCCATCACCATGGCGATCGACAAGCAGGCCATCGTGCAAGGCGCCATGTTCGGTCTCGGCACGGTCATCGGCTCCCATATGAGCCCCTCCGAGCCGTACTACATCGACCTCTCGAACACGTACCCGTACGACCCGCAGCGCGCCAAGGAACTACTCGCCGAGGCTGGCTACGCCGACGGCCTCACCATCCACTTCGAGCTGCCCGAACCTTACGTCATCGAGCGGCGCAGCGGCGAAGTGGTAGCCCAGATGCTGCGCGACGTCGGCATAAACGTCGAGCTGAGCATCGTCGAGTGGGGCACCTGGATCCAGCGCATCTTCCTCGGTGGCGATTACGACATGACGATCATCGGGCACTCCGAGCCCCGCGACATCAACGTCTACGCCAACCCCGGCTACTACTACCACTACGACAACCCGCGCATCGGCGAGCTGCTCGGCGAGGCCGAAGCGGCCGACAGCACGGCCGCCGAGACGGCCGCCTACCAGGAGATCGCCAAGATCATCGCGAACGATGCGGTGAACGTGTGGCTGTTCTCGCCCCCGTACCTCGTCGCGGCCAGGCAGAACGTCTACGGCTTCTGGCAGGACCAGCCCACGCCGGCCATCGACGTGACCGAGGTGTTCAAGACGAACTGAGCGCGGGCTCCGAGCGAGCCGGTAGACCATAGCCGTTCGAACGGCTCGCTCGGAGCCGACGGGCTCGCTTCAGCCGCGCCCGATCATCGCCAGTTCTGGGGCGGCGCCGACCACGGCGCCGCCCCAGAAGCCAAGCCCGCCCGCGAACGACTGCGGCGGGCTCGAACTACCGGGCGGACGCACAACCGACCGCGAAGGGACCTTGGTAACGCCGGATGCTGGCCTTCACAGTCAGGCGCTTCTTCACCGCCGTCCTGAGCGTATGGCTGGCCAGCCTCGTGGTCTTCTCCGCCATCATCGCGGTCCCCGGCGATCCCGCCGAGATCATCCTCGGCCTCAACTCGAGCGCCGAGGCGCGCGCGGCCCTGCGCACCAAGCTGGGCCTCGACGTTCCCGCCCCACGACGTTACGTCGCCTGGCTCGGGAACGTGCTGCGCGGCGACTTCGGCGAGAGCCTCAACTATCAGCAGCCCGTCGGTCGGCTCATCAAGGACCGGTTCAAGGTGAGCGTGCCCTTGGCACTGGGCGCCGCCCTGGTCGCGACGTTGCTCGCGATACCCCTGGGGATCGTCGCCGCCATGCGGCGCGGCACGTTCGTGGACCCGCTCGTGATGACGCTGTCGCAGGTCGGCGCCGCCATCCCGAGCTTCTGGCTTGGCCTCATCTTCATCCTGTATTTCTCCGTGCGACTGAGGCTCTTCCCGGCGGGCGGCTTCACGCCGTTCGACACCGACCCGGTGAAGTGGTTCAGGAGCCTCGTGCTACCCGTCGTGGCGCTCGGGCTGGGCCAGGCCGCGGTGATGATGCGCATGACCCGCGCGGCCATGCTCGAGGTCCTGAGCCAGGACTTCGTGCGCACCGCCAGGGCCAAGGGGGTCGGCACGCGCAGCGTCGTGCTCAAGCATGCCCTGCGCAACGCCATGGTCACGATCATCACGATCCTGGGCCTCTCCCTGACCAACGTCTTCATCGGCTCCATCATCGTCGAGCAGGTGTTCGCGCTGCCCGGGCTGGGGCGGCTGGCGCTGACGGCCATCGGCACGCGCGACTTCCCGCTCCTCCAAGGTGAGATCCTCGTGTACGCGGCCACCATCGTCTTCCTCGGGTTCGTCGTCGACCTCTCGTACGGGCTCCTCGACCCGCGCATCCGGTACTCCTGATGGTCCGCAGACGGATCGACGTCGCCAAGCGGGCGAACCTGATCATCGGGGCAGCGCTCGTCGGGACCGTAGCCCTCGCCGCGCTGCTCAGCTTCATGTGGTTGCCTACCGACCCTCTCAAGATGAACTTCGCCAGTCAGCTGAAGCCGCCCTCTGGGGGCTTCCCGCTCGGCACAGACCACTTCGGCCGCGACCTGCTCTCGCGCGTGCTGGTGGGGGCGCGCTCCACGCTCTACGTCGGTTTCATCGCGGTCGGCATCGCCCTTACCGCCGGGAGCCTCCTTGGCGCCCTGGCGGGCTTCCTCGGCGGCGTGGTCGACGAGGTGATCATGCGGCTCATCGACGTGGCGTACGCCTTCCCGGCCATCCTCATGGCGATGCTCTTGGCGGCCGTGTACAAGCCGGGCACGTTGACCGCCATGGTCGCCATCGGGATAGCTTCTGTGCCCATCTTCGCGCGGATCGCAAGGTCGAGCGTACTGAGCCTCAAGGAGCGCGAGTACGTCGAGGCTGGCCGCGCACTCGGCGTGCGCTCGGGCAGGCTCCTGCTCCGCCACATCCTCCCGGGCGCCATGGGGCCGCTGATCGTCCAGGCGAGCCTCAGCCTCGCCGTCGCCATCCTGGCGGAGGCCGCGCTCTCGTTCCTCGGCCTCGGTACCCCACCGGACGTGCCCAGCTGGGGGAACATGCTGCGCGAGGCGCAGGGCTTCATGGCCATGAGCCCCTACCCGGCGCTAGTACCCGGCGTCGCCATCGTCTGGACGGTGCTCGGCTGGAGCCTCCTCGGCGACGGGCTCAGGGACCTGTGGGACCCGCGCGGGTGACGAGGGCGCGGAGCACGGCGTCGCTCCGCCCACCGCTGCGGCACGCTCGCTTCCTCTGATCCGGTCCCAGGGCTTCGGCCCACCGCGGCTAGGCGTCCGGCCCACAACCCTTCCATCGGCACCAGGACAGCCTCCCGAAGCCGCATCGCGCTCGTTCCGCGTTGCAGCCCCGCCGTTTCCCGCTTCCCGACTGTAACTGGGGTGTAACCCGAAGCGGTGGAGCATAGTGGCCCCTCACGGGAAAACTCGGTTACGGAGGAAGAACCATGACGCGGAAGTCGCCCTCGGTCAACATCATCGCCGCAGATGAGAGCTATCACAGGCTGGTGCAGGAAGCTCTCGATCAGATCGCGGCGTCGCCGCCGAAGTGGCAGGCGAACGCGGCGCAGCTGGTACTCGATTTCCCGCTGACCTGGGCCATGACGCGCATGACGGACATGAACAGCGTGGAACGCGCCAGAACGCTCGTCGTCACCCAGGGCACGCACCCGGCCTACCTCGACATGCTGGCCAGCTATCACGTCTCCGGCGTCGTCGAGATGAGCGACATGCGCATGCTGGTGGCGGGCATCTACGCCGCCTCGTCCTCGCTCAAGACCTACCAGTGGAAGAGCGGCCTCACCTACATGGAGCTACGGGTGACGCGCCTACTGTTGCAGGGGCTCGACACGGCCACCAGCGCCGAGCGTTTGCGCGTGGCGCAGAAGACCGTCAACGCCCACGTCTCCAACATCCTCAGCAAGCTCGGCTTCGACTCGCGCACGCAGTACGTCGCGGCGCTGGTGGCCCACCACCCTGCCGCCTCGTAGCCCCGTTCCGCCGGGCAGGTCCGCGGTCCCGGGCCGCGGTCGGGTCGCCCCCGACTCGTCCGCGGCCTGTCCTCGCCCCCGGGCGCTGCGATGCCCCGGCCACCTACCCGGCCCGCTCGGGAGCGAAGATCAGCGTCAGCAGGAACGGCTTGCCCTCGCTCTCATCGTGGAGGCCAAGGGCCTTGTAGAAGAGCGCCTCCATGTCGGCGCAGAGCGCACGCGCGTCGCTCTCCCTCAACCTGGGCCTCCCCATGAAAGCCTCGGCTACGCCCGGACGGCCCTCCTTGACACTGAACTTCCGTAGCGAGGCGTCGGCCATGTCCTGCCACACGGTGCCGTCTGCCTTGCGGTATAGACGCCGCCCATCCGCACCCTGGGCCGAGAGCGCCCTGGCCATGGCCGCATAGGAATGGGCGATGAAGTCGCCCGTCTCATCCTTCAGGCGTTCGGCCAGGTCGGCGTACGGCGTGATCGCGAACGGCACGAAGTAGGCGTCGGCGGACGAGCGGTAAACCTTGATGGGTCGGCCGGCCCGGCGCTCCTCGCGCACGACGCGCAGCAAGCCGACCGCGAGGAAGCGCCGCACTCGGTAGAGCAGCGTGTCGAGCCTCACGCCCGCCTTCGCCGCCGCCGCCGAGGCGCTCGACTCGCAGGCCAGGAAGGGCTCGAAGTAGCGCATGGCGGCCGTATCGGAGAGGATGGCCGCCTGCTCCGCCGACCCGACGACGTGGAACTCGGTCGGCTCCTCGCTACTAGAATCGTTTGGTTTCATTTCTAGTAGCGTAGCAGCCATCGTGCGCGGGTATGGAACGCACGACGCTCTGGAACCGCGACTTCGGGGCCTACTGGCTCGGGCTCGCCAGCGCGGCGCTGGGCGACGCCCTCGTCGTCATCGCCCTGCCCTTCCTCGTCCTCGCCGTCTCCGGCGACCCGCGCGCCATCGCGACGACGCTCCTGGCGGCCTCGATCGCACGCTTCGCCGGCCCGGTCGTCGGCGCGCTGGCCGACCGCCTTCCGCTCCGGCCGATGCTCGTCCTGGCCGGCGTCTCGCGAGCGCTCCTGTTCGGCGGCATGGGCGCGTTGGCCGTCGGAGCCGAGCTTCCGCTCGCGGTCGTCTACCTGGTCGCCTTCCTGAACGGCCTCGTGTCGACCTACGTGTTCGCGGCCGGCAACGTGGCCGTGCCACGACTCGTACCGCAGGGCGAGCTCGCGAGGGCGAGCTCGCGAGGGCGAACTCGCTCGTGCAAGCCGCACTGCGAGGGGTTCCCCTCCTCGGCCTTGGCGTCGCAGGCGCGCTCGTCGGCTGGCTCGGA
>JBDZVI010000013.1:0-15014 GCA_040255585.1 Deinococcaceae bacterium | reverse complement strand
AGGGGTTCCCCTCCTCGGCCTTGGCGTCGCAGGCGCGCTCGTCGGCTGGCTCGGACCCGCCGCGACGCTCCTCCTGGCGGCGCCGCTCCTCGGCCTCGAAGCTCTGTTCTGCGCGCTCGTCCGGGGTCTAGACCGGCCCGGCAGGGGGGTGGGCAGGCACGAGGCTACCCCTTTCCTGCGCGAACTTGCCGCCGGCCTCGACCATCTGCGCCGCGCCGGGCCGCTCGTCCTGGTGCTGCCCCTCTCGCTCATGGTGAACGTCGCCATGCTGCTCCTCAGCGCGCTGATGCCCGTCCTGATGGACAGGTCCGGACACGGGGCCGGCGGCTACGGGCTGTTCGAGATGACGTTGTCGGCCGCGATGCTGGTCGGGATCGGCGTCGTCAGCGTCGTAGGGCGGCGCGTCGCGCCCCAGCACGGCGTCTCCCTCGCCCAGGTAGCCATGGCGACCGGCTTCGGCGCGATGGCCGTTGGCGGGTTCCCGTGGCTGCTCGCGGGCGCAGGCCTGCTCGGTCTCGGCATCGGCTTCAACCAGGTCGCGGCCATCACACTGCTGCAGCTCGCCATCCCCGAGGGCGCCCGCGGCAAGGTCATGGGGGCGATAGTCAGCGTCAACGCCGTAGGCCAGGCCGCCGGGGCGGCGCTGAGCGCGGCCGCGGCCGACGGCCTGCCGCCCACGCTCACGTTCGCGGCCTCCGCCGGCGTGGTGGCGGCCTGCGCGGCCGTGTGGAGCGTAGCTACACTGCTTGGCAATGACCGGTTGCAGGCGGCGCTGGCGCGGAACGCCGACTAGCCGGCTCTCCCCCCGACCTCCCACCACGCCGCCAACGCCTCGGCCAGCAGCCGCGCGGCTAGTAGCGCGCTCCGGCCCGTCGGGTCCAGCTCGGGCGCCAGTTCCATGAGGTCAAGGCCGAGCACGCGGTTGCGGGCGAAGGTGGCCACGACGAGGTCGCGCAGCTCCCCGTAGGCGAGGCCCTCGGGCTCGGGGCTGCCGGTACCTGGCAGCTCGGCAGCATCGAGGGCGTCGACATCGACGCTCAGGTAGACGTGGGCGCCGCGCGGCAGCTTCTCTATCACCGATACGAGGTCGGCGCGCACGGCGCGGGCGCTCACGAGCTCGTGTCCGCGAGCGCGGGCGGCGCGGAAGGCCTCGGCGTCGGCCCGCACCCCCCGCAACCCGATCACGGTGATCCGCTTCAGGCCAGGGAGCGCCTCCACGGCGCGCCTGAAGGGGCTGGAGTTGGCGAAGCGCGTGGCGTTGCGCGCCTCGGAGTAGTCGAGGTGGGCGTCGAGCTGCACGACGTGCAGTTCGCGCACGTCGTCGAACGCCCGCAGGAGCGGGTAGCTCACGGAGTGGTCGCCGCCCACGAACACGGGCAGCTTGGCGGCCGCCCGCAGCGCCCTCGCGGCCGCCGTGATCCGGTCGTGGCTCACGGCCGTCTCCAGCTGCGCCACGTCGACATCGCCCGCGTCGACGAGCCGCGCGCCGGCCAGGCGGAACGTGTCGGTCTCCTGGTCGTAGAAGCCTTCGGGCGGGAGCGCGTACCGGCCGCTCGCCGCGCGCAGAGCCGCCGGCGCGAAACGCGCGCCGGGCCTGAAGCCGACGGCGAAATCGAAGGGCACGCCGAGGAGCCCGGCGTCGTAAGCGGCCGGCGCGAGCTCGCCCACCGGAACGTACGGCGCCTTGAAGAAGGTGGCCGGCCCCGTGAACGGCAGTTCGGTCTGCCGCCCGCTCATGCCAGCTCCACGCCGGCGGCGACAACGGCGGCGAGGAGGCTGCCGTCTTGGATGGTGGAGTGGACGGCCTCAAGGTCGGGCTTGAGGTAGCGGTCGTTGCCGAGGTGCGGTACGCGCTCGCGGATGTGAGCGTGGGCGGCCGCGGCGCCGACGCCCGGGACGAGCGGGGCCCTGAAATCCAACCCCTGCGCGGCCGCGAGCAGCTCAACAGCGACCACGTACCGGGCGTTGCGCAGGACGCTCCACAGCTTGCGGCAGGCGTGGGCGCCCATGGAGACGTGGTCCTCCTGGTTGGCGCTCGTCGGGATGGAGTCCACCGACGCCGGGTGGGCGAGGACCTTGTTCTCGCTCACGAGGGCGGCGGCCGTGTACTGCGCCACCATGAGCCCGGAATCGAGGCCGCCATGTTCCGTCAGGAAGCCGGGCAAGCCTGAGAGGGCCGGGTTGACGAGCTGCTCGACGCGCCGCTCGGAGATGTTCGCGAGCTCCGCGACGGCGATGGCGGCGTAATCGGCGGCCAACGCCAACGGCTGGCCGTGGAAGTTGCCCGCGCTGATCACGCGCTCCTGGCCGTCGTCGGTGACGATCAGCGGGTTGTCCGTGACGGAGCCGAGCTCCGTCTCGACGACCTGGCGCACGTGCGCGAGCGCCGCGCGCGTGGCCCCGTGGACCTGCGGCACGGCGCGCAGCGAGTACGGGTCCTGCACGCGGTCGCAGTCGGCGTGCGAGAGCACGACCTGGGAGTCGGCCAGGATGGCGCGCATGTTGGCGCTCACCGTGACGGCCCCCGCGTGCGGGCGCAGGCGCACGACGGCGGGGTCGAACGGGGCATGGCTGCCGAGGAGCGCCTCGATGGTCATGCCGGCCGCCACGTCGGCGGCCTTGGCGAGGCGCTCGGCGTCGAGCACGGCCAGCGCCAGGAGCGCGGTCATGGCCTGCGTGCCGTTGATGAGGGCAAGCCCCTCCTTGGCCTCCAGCGTGAGCGGTCGCAAGCCGACGCTCTCGAGGGCGGCCGCGCCGGGCAGCTGCTCGCCGGCGACCTCGGCCTCGCCCTCGCCGATGAGGACGAGTGCCATGTGCGCGAGCGGCGCCAGGTCGCCGGACGCCCCGACGGAGCCTTGCGACGGCACCACCGGGTGGACGCGGCGTTCCAGGAGTTGGGCGAGCAGCGCGACGACGGCGGGGCGCACCCCGGACGCCGCGTGCGCGAGGGACTGCGCGCGCAACAGGAGCATGGCGCGCACGACCTCGGTAGGGAACGGCTCGCCGACGCCGACAGCGTGAGACAGGAGGAGGTTGCGCTGGAGGGTCCGCACGTCGGCGGGCCCGATGCGCGTCGTCGCGAAGCGCCCGAAGCCGGTCGTCACGCCGTAGGCCGTGTCGCCACGCGCCAGCAGCGCGTCTACGAACGCACGGTTGTTGGCCAGGCGCTCCTCGACCGCGCTAGGCAGCTGCACGCACCAGTCGCCGCGCGCCACGCCCTCGAACGCCGCCAGGCTCAGCTCCGAGCCGAGTTGGAACGTGCCTCCCAAGCTCACTCGCCTCCCAACCGCTCCAGGAGCGACCGCAGGCGCTCCACCAGCTCAGCGGCCTCCGCGGCGCGCCGGCGCTCCTCTGCGACGACCTCTGCGGGGGCGTTCGCTACGAACTTCTCGTTGCCGAGCTTGCGCTCGGAGCGCGCCAGCTCCTCCTCAAGGTTGGTGAGGCGCTTGCGCTGCCTGGCAAGGTACTCGGTCACGTCGACCTGGCCGGCGAGGGGCAGGCGCACCTCGAGACCGGGCAGGGCGCTGGTCAGGCTCGGCCCGTCGGCGGCGCCGGTCGCCTCGGCCCGCGCGCGCGCCACGGCCTCGAACACGGCCGCCTCGCGCTCGATAAGGGCCGCCCCCTCGCCAGCGACGGTCACGACGAGCCGCGCGGTCGGTGGCAGGTCGGCCTCGCTCCGCAGGCTGCGCACGGCCTGGATCGCCCCTTGCAGCCGGGCGAAGTCGTCTTCGGCCCCTTGGTCGACGAGGCCCTCGTCGACGCGCGGCCACTCTGCCAAGGCGAGTTGCTCCTCGTGGCCTAGGGCCGCGTACAGCTCCGACGTCACGAACGGCATGAGCGGGTGCTGCATGGCGAGGATGGCCTCCAGCACCCGCTTGAGGGTGGCGCGCGTCGCCGCGTCCTCCTCCCTGAGGGCCGGCTTGGCCGCCTCCACGTACCAGTCGCAGAACTCTGACCACGCGAAGTCGTATAGCGCGCGCGTCGCCGCGCCGAGGTCGAACGCCTCCAGCGCCTCCGTTACGGTCGCGATGGTGCGTTGCAGGCGGCTGAGGATCCAGCGGTCGGCGAGCCTCGCCGGCCGCTCGCCCCCCGCGTCGCCTCGCAGGTTGATCAGGGCGAAGCGGGCGGCGTTCCAGAGCTTGGTGGCGTAGTTCCTGCCCATCTCGACGCGTCGGTCGTCCCACCGCACGTCCTGCCCGCCGGTGCTCGCGTAGCCCGTCGCGAAGCGCAGCGCGTCGGCGCCGTGCTCGTCGATGACCTGCAGCGGGTCGATGCCGTTGCCCTTCGACTTCGACATCTTCTGTCCGTTGGCGTCGAGGACGAGGCCGTGCAGCACCACCGTGTCGAACGGCTTGCGGCCCGTGAACTGGTAGGCGGCGAGCTCCATGCGCGCGACCCAGAAGAACAGGATGTCGTAGCCGGTCACCAGCACGCTCGTCGGGTAGAACTTCCTGAAGAAGGGGTCCGTCTCGTCCGGCCATCCCAACGTGCTGAAGGGCCACAGGTTGGACGAGAACCACGTGTCGAACACATCCTCGTCCTGCCGCAGCTCGAGGGCGGCGTAGCGGGCGTCGTCGGACGGATCTAGGTCGGGGTCCTCGACGGGCGGCACGTAGATGTTGCCGTCCGCGTCGTACCAGGCCGGGATGCGGTGACCCCACCAGAGCTGCCGCGAGATCGTCCAGTGGCGCAGCTTGGCGAGCCAGTCCTTGTTCACCTTCGTGTAGCGCTCCGGGACCACGGTGATCTCGCCGGCCTCGAGGGCGGCTAGCGCGCGTGCCGCGATGGCGTCCGTGTCGTAGAACCATTGCAACGACAGGATCGGCTCGACCGGTTCGCCCGTCCGTTGCGAGAGGCCGAGGGCGACGGTGTGGTCGCGTTGCCCCCGCAGGCTACCGGCGGCCGCGAGCAACTCGACGACCTTGGCGCGCGCCTCGAAACGGTCCATGCCGCGCAGTTCGGCCGGCACCAGCTCGCCCGCGAGCCGGGCGTCCAGGTCGATGACGCTCGGGTGCGGCAGGCCGTGGCGCTCGCCGATCTCGAAGTCCGTCGGGTCGTGCGCGGGCGTGATCTTCAGCGCGCCCGTGCCGAACCCTAGCTCGACGGCCTCGTCAAGGATGATGGGGACGTAGCGGTCGGTGAGCGGGATGCGAACACGACGCCCGGCGAGGCCGGCGGCGCGGGGGTCGTCCGGGTGGAGGGCGACGGCGACGTCGGCGAAGATCGTCTCGGGCCGCACGGTCGCGATCGTTATCTCGCCGTCATCGCCCCGACCGTCCGCCGCCTGGAGCGCGTACGCCAGCTCGTACAGCTTGCCAGGCCGGTCCTCGCGGTCGACCTCGAGATCGGAGAGCACCGTCTTGCTGATGGGGTCCCAGTTGACGATGCGCTCGCCGCGGTACACGAGCCCCTGGTGGTAGAGCTCGACGAACTGGCGGCGCACGGCGCGCGACAGCCCCTCGTCCATGGTGAAGCGCGTGCGCGTCCAGTCGGCGCTGACGCCGAGACGTTGGAGCTGCTCGAGGATGATCCCGCCGTAGCGCTCCTTCCACTCCCACACGCGCTCGAGGAACGCCTCGCGGCCGAGCTCCTGGCGGCTCGTGCCCTCCTTGCGCAGCGCCTTCTCGACCTGTACCTGCGTGCTGATGCCCGCGTGATCGGTGCCGGGTTGGAACAGCGCCTCGAAGCCCTGCATGCGCTTGAAGCGGATGAGGACGTCGATGATCGTGTTGTCGAAGGCGTGCCCGAGGTGCAGGTTGCCCGTGACGTTGGGCGGCGGGATGACGATGCAGAAGGGCGGCTTGGGGCTGGCGGCGTCGGCCGCGAACGGCTCGCGCGCCCACCGCTCGGCCCAGCGCGCCTCCAGCGCGGCCGGGTCGTAGCGGCTCGGCAGGTCGGCGCCCACCGGTGTTCGTGTCGGTTCCTCGACCATGGACTCCTCCGTCTCTGGAGCGCTTGGCGCGCCCGCCGGAGGGGCAAGGGAGATGAAAACACCCCGTCCGGCCAGTTGCGGACGAGGCACGTGCGTGACCCCGCGGTACCACCGCACTTCCCCCGACGCTGCGGGGGCACTCTCAGGACGCTGCGCCTGACGCGGCAGCGGTTCGGGGGTGTATGGATAAGGCGCGACTACGCGACCCAGCACCCCAGGACGGCGATCCGTCCGGCGGGCGACGTTCGGCGCTCGCTCCCGGTCCGCGCTCTCACCCGGTTCGTAACCGGCACGGACTCTCTGGCGGGGCGGGGGCGCCTACTCTTCCTGCTGGCGCAGATGATAGCACCACCCCGCCTATCCCACCATGGGCAGCGCGTTCTGCGACTGGATGCTGATCTGCCCGGCCGTGAGCCGGGCCGCGCGCCTGAGCTCGACGGAGCTGGGGTTCTCGGGGTCGGAGACGACGATCGGCACGCCGCTGTCGCCGCTCTCGCGCAGCTTGCGCGTGATGGGCACGCGTCCGAGTATCGGCAGCCGCTCGCTCTCCGCCCAGGCGGTGGCGCCGCCCTCGCCGAAGATGTAGTCGCGCGTGCCGTCCGGCAGGGCGTAGTAGCTCATGTTCTCGACGACCCCGAGCACGGGGATGTGCGTCTTGCGGGCCATGGTGTAGGCGCGCTTGACGTCGACGAGCGCGACGGCCTGCGGCGTGGTGACGAGCACCATGCCCGTCACGGGCACGAGCTGCGAGAGGGAGAGTTGCACGTCCCCGGTGCCCGGGGGCAGGTCGACGACGAGGTAGTCGAGCTCGCCCCACACGGTCTGCTTGAGGAGCTGCGTGAGGGTGCCATGGAGGATGGGGCCGCGCCAGGTGAGCGCCTGGCCGTCCTCGACCAGGTTGGCGATCGAGATGACCTTCACGCCGTGGTTGCGCAGGGGCAGGATGTGCTTCTCGTCGTCCGCCATGAGGCGCTTGCCCTCGACGCCGTACATCTTGCTCTGGCTGGGGCCGTAGATGTCGGCGTCCAGCAGGCCGACCTGCGCGCCCTCGAGGTGAAGCGCGGCAGCCAGGTTGGCGGCGACGGTCGACTTCCCTACCCCGCCCTTGCCCGAGCCGACCGCGATGACGTTGCGCACCCCCGGCAGGGGCATCTGGGCAGGACCCCTGACCTGCGAACCGAAGGTGATCTCTACGGAGGTCGTGCCCGTATGGCCGGCGATGGCCGCCCGCACGTCCTGCTCGATCTTCGCCTTGAGCGGGCAGGCCGGCGTGGTGAGGGTGATCTGGAGTTTGACGGCCACGCCGTCGACCTCGACGGAGTCGACCATGCCTAGCGTCACCAGGTCCTGGTGGAGTTCCGGGTCGTTAACGCCCCTGAGGGCTTCGAGTACGCGTTCGCGGGTTACGTCCATAGCTGAACAAGAGCGTACCAGCGCGGGAGGTCCTCTTGCGTCCAGGCGGTTTACCCAAGTCGCCTTGTGACCCATGGTGAGCACGGCTATACTCACAGGCGCGTGGACCAAACGGGACGCTTCCAGCGCAACCAGGAACTGAGGCGCGATGGTGACGTCGTCACCAGCCTCGGCGTCGACGTGGTTACCGGGCTGCCCGTTCTCGTCTACGACTTCGCCGGTTCGCCAACGCTGGCTCCGGGTCAGTCCGATCTCGAAGGCATCCCGGCGATCCTCGCGGCTTCCACCGGCGAGGGGCGCGGCTGCCTAGTGGTGGCCTACCCGAACGACGCTACGCTCGTAGCTCCAGGGGAGAGCGTGGTAGACGACAAGTTCGCCCTGAGAGCCGCCACGATCCTGCGTGACGCCGCCAAGCGCGGCATCGTCCACGGCGACCTCGGACCGGGCCGCTTCCTCTGGTCGGGTGGGGCCCTCTACCTCGAAGGCTACGGCGTGCCGTGGCGACCGGGTCAGGTGGCCCCGCAGAAGGGCGGGCCCATGCCCGCGGGCTTGGCAGCCGCGCTCCAGGCGGATGTCCGCAGCGCCGCCAAGGCGCTCGCCCAGCTAGGCGAGCGGACCCTTAGCGCCGAGGTCATGGCGGTACTGCGCGCGGCGGCGGCCGGCTCGAGCAACACCGACGCCGGCAGCCTGCAGGCGACGCTAAGACGCCTGGCCGGCGGTGCCGTCACGGTCCCATCCGCCGGCTTCGCCGATATCGTGCTGCCAACCACGACAGGGGGCGTCGGCTCCGCGTCGGCCGCCCGCGATTTCGATGAGCTCGAGCTCCCTTCGTCTGGTACGCCGCCGACCCCTCGGTCGGCGCCGGAGACGGCCGGCCCCAACGCCGGCCGGCCGGATGAAGCCCGGCGGGATACCCCTCGTCAGGACGACAGCTTGTTGGACCTAGACTTCGGCTCCGAGGCCGTCACGCCCGATAGCGGGTTCGACCCCGACGTGCGCGCCAGCCTCGCGCAGACCCCGGTTCCGGGTACCCCACGTCGCGCTCCCCCTGCCCACACTCCTCCGACCGGTCCGCGCACGGCGTCCGACCAGCCAGGGCGGACCGAGCAGGCTGGACCCGGCAGTCTGCCGACCCCGCTGGAGCCGGATCCCATCACGGTCCTCAGCGACCCTGGCACGCGCTCCGCCAGCCCCGGCAGCCCGAAGCTGGTCGAGCCGCGCCGGTCAACCGGCGGGGGCGAGGCCGCGTTCGTGAAGCACCTGCCGCCGGGCGCCACCTACCGACCCGGCTCGCTAGACGACGCACCCCGTCCGGCGCCCATCAGGGTGACCGACACGTTCTCTCCCGTCATCCATAGGCGCTCGTGGCGCGGACCCGCGCTGCTCGTGCTCCTACTGTTGGTGGTCGCTCTCGGGACGTTCCTGGCGCTCCGCGCCCAACGCGCGAGCAACCTCGGACAGGTGGGTCCCGGAGCGGTCAGGCACCTGGTCGACGTGCGCGTCGACCCCACCAACCTGCCGCCGGTCAGCCTCGTGGTCGACGTGAGCCCCGACGGGTCCGGCTACAGTCCTGGCACGATCATCGGCTCGGTGCCGCGGCGCGTCGCGTTCGACGCCAACGGCACTTGGGTCGTGCACGCCCAGTTCCAGGGGCGCTCCAGCGAGCGCGTGACGCTGCGCGTCCCGGACGACGTCGTGATCACGCTCTCCTTCCCGGAGCCCACCCCGCCCTCGCCATGATGGCGGCGCACGCTCTCCGCCCACCTGCACCACCCGCCCGCCCTTCACGCACTCTGGACCTGCCCGACCTCGCCACAGCACGGAGCGCCACGCATGCCTGATCCGAACGCCAGCATCGTCGTAGTCGATTACGGCTCGCAGTTCAGCCACCTCATAACGCGGCGCCTCCGTGAGTTGCAGGTGCTATCGGTGCTCGTTCCGGCTGCGGCCACCGCCGAGCAGATCGCCGCCCACGCGCCCGCGGGCGTGATCCTGTCGGGCGGGCCGAACAGCGTGAACGACGCCGGCGCCCCTGGTCTGGCGGAGGGGCTCCTGGACCTCGGGGTGCCCGTACTCGGCGTGTGCTACGGCATGCAGCTCCTCGCGAAGGAGTTGGGCGGCAGCGTGGGTGGAGGCGGAGCACGCGAGTACGGCAAGGCGCCTCTTGAGCAGTACGCCGGCGACCTCTTCACTGGCGTCGAGGGCGACTTCGTCGCGTGGATGAGCCACGGCGACTCGGTGACGCGCGTGCCGCCCGGCTTCTCCGTCACGGCCACCTCTGAGGGCGGCGCTACAGCGGCGATGGAGGATCCGGCCCGGCGGCTCTACGGCCTCCAGTTCCATCCGGAGGTGCGCCACACGGCGAAGGGCATGGCGGTCCTCGAACGCTTCGTAGAGCTGACCGGCGCCGCGCGCGGCTGGACTCCCGACGCGATCGTCGAGGGGAGCGTCGAGAGCGTCCGCCGCCGGGTAGGGGCCGATGAACGCGTCCTGCTCGGCATCTCGGGCGGCGTCGACTCGACCACCCTCGGCCTCCTCCTGCACCGGGCCATCGGTGACAGGCTCGTCGCGGTGTTCGTCGATCACGGGCTCCTGCGGCTGGGAGAGGCGGAGGAAGTCGAGCGGGCGCTGCGGTCGCTCGGCGTCGACCTCACGGTCGTGAACGCCGCGGAGCGGTTCCTGAACGCGCTGGCCGGCGTCGTCGACCCTGAAGAGAAACGCAAGATCATCGGCCGCGAGTTCGTCGAGGTCTTCTCGCGAGAGGCTCGGCGGCAGCAGGGCGCGGGACCCATCCGCTACCTCGCCCAGGGCACCCTCTACCCCGACGTCATCGAGTCGGCCGGCGTCCCCGGCGCCGCCAACATCAAGTCGCACCACAACGTCGGGGGGCTACCGAAGGACCTCGGCTTCGAGCTGATCGAGCCGTTCAGGGCGCTCTTCAAAGACGAGGTGCGCGAGGTGGCGGAGAGGCTCGGCCTGCCATCCCACCTGCGCGATCGCCACCCTTTCCCCGGCCCCGGCCTTGCCGTTCGCATCCTCGGGGACGTGACGCGCGAGAAGCTCGAGGTACTGCGACGCGTCGACGACATCTTCATCTCCGCGCTGCGCGAGTTCGACCTCTACCACGACACCTGGCAGGCCTTCGCCGTCCTGACGCCGCTCCGCTCCGTTGGCGTCATGGGCGATTCGCGCACCTACGCCAACACCGTCGCCCTGCGCGCCGTATCGAGCGTCGACGGCATGACGGCGGACTGGACGAGGCTGCCGAGCGAGTTCCTGGCGACAGTCGCCAATCGGATCGTCAACGGCGTGCCGGAGGTCAACCGGGTCGTCTACGACATCACGAGCAAACCGCCGGCCACCATCGAGTGGGAGTGAGCGCGCCGGCGCTGACGTGAGCCGCCGCGCGTCTCCCAGGTCCGGCGAGCGCGTGTCGACCCGGTCTTCACTCGTCCGGGGGCGGAGGGTAAAGTCGGGGCATGGCACGCTGCTGGCTGGTCAAGTCGGAACCTGACTGCTACTCGTTCGACCAACTCGTCGCCGACGGTCGCACGGCCTGGGAAGGCGTTCGGAACTACCAGGCCCGCAACTACATGCGCGACGACATGCGCGTCGGCGACCTCGTTCTCTACTACCACTCGAGCACGGCCGTACCGGCCGTCGTCGGGATCGCCAAGGTCGCCTCTCAGCCGTACCCGGACGCCACGCAGTTCGACCCTGACAACGAGTACTACGACCCGAAGGCGACCGAGGCCGCCCCGCGGTGGTTCCTCGTCGACCTCGAGCCCGTCAGGTCCCTGCCGCGCCCGGTGACGCTGGAAGAACTGCGCGCCGATCCCGACCTGGCGGGCATGCAACTCCTCGCCCGAGGCAACCGGCTCAGCGTCATGCCCGTCGAGGCGGAGCACGCCGCGCGCATCCAGGAGCTGGCCGCGGCCTGACGGCCGTTACGAGCACCGTCCGGCGGCGCGCGAGCGCGGCGAGCGGCGACGAACGGCAAGGGTGGTCGTAACGGCGGTAAGCGCGCGAAGCTTGGCACACCAAGCCGTTCGCGCGCGGTGGTAGCATCGTCAAGCATGAAGGAGCGTAGGACGCGGGTCCTCGAGTTGGTGGCCGAGTCGTACATCGCCACCGCCCACCCGGTCGCATCCGGCCACATAGCCGCGCGCCTCGAAGTCAGCCCCGCCACCGTCCGCTACGACTTCGGCTCGCTCGAGAGCGCCGGGCTGCTTCAGCAGCCCCACACGTCGGCCGGCCGCATACCGACGGCTTTGGGGTTTCGCACGTACGCCGCCAGCTTGCTCCCGCCCCGCCCCCTGGCCGCCGCGCAGCAGAACAGGCTCGACGAGCGCCTCAAGGGCGCGGAGGGTGACGACCTGTTCGCGCTCGCCTCGCGTCTGGCGGTGGAGCTGTCCGGCTACGCCGTCACCATCAGCCTGCCGGCCGACGACACCCTGCACATCCTCGAGATCCATCTGTCGCAGCTTGCAGCCAACCGGCTCCTGGCGGTGGTCGTCCTGGAGAACGGCCTGGTGCGGCAGCTCGGTGTCACCGTCGACCCTGCGCCGCACGGCGACGTGATCGACGATGCCGAACGCAACCTGCGGCAGCTTGCTCAACCCGTCGGCGACGTGCCGACCGCGCTACTGGAACTGGCCAAACGCGCGGACGCCGAGCTGAGCCGCACGCTCTTGGCCCTCGCGCGCGCCTGGCACGACCTGCAACCGCCCCGCGTCTTCCGCGAAGGCTTCGGCCGCCTGCTGGACGAGCCGGAGGGCGCCGATCCCAGCTTCATGCGCCTCGCGCTGGAATCGCTGGCCGGCACGCCCCCGAAGGCGCCCGCCCAGGCTGCCGGCGCCCAAGATCGGGCGCGGCGGGCGGAAGGGGGCGGCGGAGCGGAGCGCGAGACGGCCTCCGCTGGCGCCCACGGCGAACTCTTCGTCGACCTCGACGAGCGCGTGGCCCGGGTCGGGGCAGCCTTCTCGCTCGGGCGCTCAAGCGGTCACCTCGCCATCGTCGGGCCGGCGCGGATGCGCTACCCGGAAGCGCTCTCGGTCGCGCAAGGCCTGGCACGCGCCTTGGAACGCCCCGGCCGAGCCTGACCGGGAGGTTCGCCTACGAGGCGTTGGCCAACGGAATATCTCACAACGAACGCGCCCATCGCGGCACTATGCTCCATGACGGGCGGACGTCATCGCTGCCTTTGGGCCGCGCGCGAAAGCAGGCGCGCGCGAAAGAGCGTCTCGCATCTCGAGCCGGGCCGCCACCGCAGCGGCGTGAAGGAGGGCAATGCCGAACGATGTCTACATCAAGACGCATGCGGCGCTCTCCGCCATCGTCTCACCGCGAGTGGCCGCCGGCGTCCTCGACCAGGCCATCGCCTCGGCAGGCTACGACGGTGACACCGTGACCGTCTCCGCGATGCGGCACCTGCTGGCCGGCGACGTGCGCAAGGGCTTGGCAGGCACGTTCCCGCGCGGGGCGCTCACGTTCCACCTGAAGCTCCTTGCCGACGAGTTGGCCGTCTCCATGCCGCAGCCGCCCAAGCGGTCGACGCCGGTAGCCGAGGCCCTCATCGTAGAGGCGGAAGCGGAGCGCGCCTTCGTGTCGTTGACGTCCGAGCGGCTGGCCGCCGTCGAACTGACTACCGACCCGGGGCCGACCTCGCCGGCGCCCGTCGCCGCCAAGTCGGGCCCCCTCGCCACCATCCCTAGCACAGCGTTCACGCCGGCCGCCGCGGACGGCCGCCTGGCCGGCCGCGCGCCCGTTGAGCAACGGAAACGCCGCCGGAAGAGCCGCTCGGGCGAGCCGGAACCGAAGCGCAAGGTGGAGCGGCTCGCCGAGCCGGCGCTCGACAAGGTGTTCAAGCTGTTCGGCGACATCGAGGCGGTGCGCCAAGTCGTCGTGCTCAGGCGCAACGCCATCCTCCTCCAACGCGGGGAGGGCGTGGACGCGGAGCGTCTCCCGGGTCTGGTACTTTCTTCTCGTCACCTTCTGGCGCGCTCGAGCGACTTGCGCGCCCTGTCGGTCGAGCACCCCGCCGGTGTGCTCTTCCTGTTCCCTTTCGGTGAGGACAGCCTCGTCGTCGTCACCCAAGGAGCCGTCAACATCGGTGCCGTCCTGAACGCGCGCGCCGCTCTCGAGGAGGCTGCATGATCCGCCGTCAACTCTCTCTCGCCACCGTGGTGTTGGCCGTGGCGCTCTGGTCGGGAGCCGCGTTCGCGCAGGAGGACTCCCTCCTCCAACGGTACGACCTCGCCCTCGAGAACCTGCAGATCGCCACCGCCTCGGTGCCGGGCGACGGCCTCCAAGCGCGCGACGAACTGGAACGCGCCCTGAACGCCCTGCTGACCCTGTCGCGTGACGCCACCAGCTCGAACCTCGTGCAGGCCATGGAGCGCACTTTCGAACGCACGCGCGTGGCCGTCGAGAACCAGAGCCACACCGACATGGCGGTCCAGACGACCGTGTTGGCGGGCGGTTTCAGTCGCCTCGTCCTCGACTCGGCGTTCTCGAGCGCCAGCAGCGGCGACGTGGCGCTCGCCCGCGACCGTCTCGATCACCTCGCGCGGACCCTCGACTTCGGCGCGGACGCCATCTCGGAGATAACGAACGCCGACTCCGCCGCGACGTTGCGGCTCGCCTTCGAGGCCGGCGCCGCCGATGCCGTAGCTGCGGAACTCGAGGTCGCGACGCAACTCGTCGACGAGGACCGCGACGGCGCCTACGTCAGCCTCGCCAGGGCCTACGGCAGCTCGTTACTCGTCCAGGACTCGCCGCGCGTCGACGCGACGCTCAACCGCGACCTGGTGAGCGCGGCTCAAGCGCTGGTCGCCGGCGACCGCACCGAGCTCGACGCCGCGACCGAACGCGCGACCACCTCGCTCACGCGACTGGCCGCCGCCGCGCGCAACGCCGCTGCCGACCCCGGAGCCTCCGCCACCGTCATCGCGGTCACCGAGTCTGTCGGCGAGACGACAACGGAGCCCGCCACCCTCTTGGCGGACGTGCTGCCGGAAGTCGGTGCGACGGCCCAGGCGGCCCCCTCGGATGAACCGACCACCAACGAGGCCACGACCGAGACGACCCCGGAAGCGGACCAGCCGGCCGCCGACGAGCCCTCCGGTGACGCGCTCTCATCGGATGTCCTCTCATCCGCTGCGCTCGATGAGGCCGTCGCCGCGAGACTGGCCGAACTGGCCGCCGAAGAGCACCAGGCCAGGATCGACGGCGTGAGCCTCGACCTCGTCAGGGCGGGCGTCCCGCGGGCGCTGGCAGGCTCGCAGGCCGAGCGGGTAGTCGGTGCGGGCTTCCCCGACTTGGCCGCCGTGTTCGCAGATCTCGACGCCGGCGCGGGCCGCATGCTCGCGGGCGTGCGCCGCGGAGCGCAGGACGAGGCCCATGCCGCTCTCGCCGGCTTCACCACGACCTACGACAGCGCCGTCGCGCCGAGCCTTCAGCAGGTCGCTCCCGACGTCGCGCAAGGCACCCGCGATCTGCTCGCCTCGCTAGCCGACCGGGCGCGTCTGTCTACCACCGATGCCTCGCTGGTCGGCGCTCGCACCGGGATCATCAGGGCGGCCTTCGCCGGTGAGCCGACGAGCGTCGCCGATACGGTCGAGACGGCGGTCGCAGGAACATGGTCCGGCCTGCCCCGCGAAGTCGTGTA
>JBDZVI010000092.1:0-10790 GCA_040255585.1 Deinococcaceae bacterium | reverse complement strand
TGAGCACGCCTCTCGCCAAACGGCTCTTCGCGAGCATCGAGGCGCAGTACCGGCTGGCAAGGGGTTGATCAGCAAGTTCGACCACCCTCATCCCGGCGAGATCCTCAAGGAAGACGTGCTCGAGCCCCTGGGTCTTAGCGTCACCGAAGCGGCCGGGCGGCTCGGCATCGCACGCCCCAACCTCTCGCGCGTACTGAACGGCAAGGCCGGCATCAGCCTCGAGTTGGCACTTGGGCTCGAGTCCGCCGGCGCCAGCACCGCAAGGTTCTGGATGAACCTGCAGACGAACTACGAACTCGCTGAAGCCGCCAAGCGGCCGCGGCCGCATACCAGGCCCCTAGCGGACTCAGCCGAAACGCACTAGGCCGGAGCCCAAGCACGTCCGGCCAGACCAGGACCTGCCCGCCGGCTGGGGTAGTTGTTGGGAGCCAGAGCCTAAGCACGTCCGGTCAGACCACTTATGTAGGTTCCGCCCCGCCCCACCGCACCGTCTGGTACTTTTCTCCCATGCCCCCGTTCTGCGGCCGCGAAGACCACCTGGCCACCCTGCTGTCCCGGTGGCAGGAGGTCAAGCAAGGCGTCGGGCCGCGCGTGGTCGTGCTGCTGGCCGAGTCTGGCCTCGGCAAGACCCGGCTGGCGCAGGAGTTCTACGCGCGCCTCGTCCAAACCGAGCAGCCAGAAGGCGGCTACTGGCCTGCGGAACTGGGCACCGACGGCAACAACCTGCTCGTCAACCCGCCCCCGGCCGGCTGGAACGCCGCCGCCGAGATGCCGTTCCTGTGGTGGGGCGTGCGCCTGTCCGACCCGGTGGGCCGCAATCAGGTGGCCACCGGAGCGCTGGCCGCGCACGTCGACGGTTACCTCGTCCCGCACTTGGAGCCGTTCCACCGCGAGCAGCGCCGCCGGCAGCGGCTCGGGCAGCTGGCCAAGGTGGGTGGGGCCGTCGCCGTCGACGCCGTCCTCGACCTCGTCCCCGTGCTCAGCCTCATCAAGAAGGTCGGCGAGGTCGGGCTCGAGCTCAAGGGCATCCACGATTCGTGGCGCAAGGACCGCCAGGCGCTCGACGCCGCCACGCTGCTCGGCCAGCGGCGCGACTCGCTGGTGGACCAGCTGGTGGGCGACCTCGGGAAGCTGTTCGACGGGCCGAGCGGCCGCACGGTGCCAGCGGTCATACTCGTCGACGACGCGCAGTTCTCGAACGTCGACCCGGGCGTCACCGCGTTCGTGCAGGCCCTGCTCAAGGCCATGGCGGCAGGCGACTGGCCGCTGCTCTTGCTGGTGACGCACTGGGAACGCGAGTTCGCCGAAGCGGCCGACGGCGAGGTCGACGCGTCCGTGGCCGCCATCATCGCCCGCCAGGCCCGACTACGGCCCGAGCGGGTCGAGGTGCTGAGGCTCGCGCCCATCGCCGGGCTGGAGCCGCTCGTCACCGAACGCCTGCCCGGCCTGCCGGCTGCGCAGGTGGCCCGCCTGACGGAGCGCGCCGGCGGCAACCCCCAGTACCTCGACGAGATCGTGCGCCTGACGCTCGACCCGCGCAGCCGCGCCTGGTTCGAGGGGCGCGACCCGACTGGTGCCCTGACCGACGCCGGGCTCGAGACGCTGCTCGCCAAGAGCGTGAAGCTGCAGGACGTCGTGGCCGAGCGCTTCGCCAACAGCCCCGCCGAGGTCCAGGAGGCGGTGGCCCTGGCGGGCGTGCAGGGCGCGGAGTTCCTCGAGGCGCTGGTGGAGCTGACGCACCGGCGGCTGGCGGGCGACCACGCGGTCGACCAGGCGGGCGACCAGGCGGGCGGCGCGAGCGCTGGTCAAGCGGGCGGTCGGACAGACGGCCGAACGGACGGTCCCGCCGGCGGCGACGCCGTCGCCCACGCACTGGCCGACGCCTGCCAGCGCCACGGCTACGTCGCCTGGCTCACCGAGGAGCGGGGCGCGTTCAGCCAGCGCATCTACCAGGACGTGGCCCGCGAGTTCCTACCCGTGTTCCACGACGAGGCGGCCGCCGAGGACGCGCTACGCACGGTCGTGGCCCACGTGATGCACGGCGAGCTACCCCTCCCCGTGACCGCGGACGCGGAACGCGCACTGATGCGCCTCGCCGCCGATCTGTTCGAGACCTCGGACGACGAAGAGGAGCGCCGCCTCGCCGCCCACGGGCTGCACCGGCTCACCCTCGCCGCCTCGACGGCGGGCGAGCTGCAGGTCGCCCACGGGCTGGCCGTGCGGCAGGCGGCGCTCCTGGAGGGCATCTCCGACGCGCGTCAGGACGGCGACCTGGCGTGGCTGCGCCTCACCAACGACGTACTGGCGACGGCCGCAGACACGGAGGCGCGCCGCTCCGTGCTCACGCGCCTGGTCCGCCTCACCGGCGAGGCGTACGAGGACGACGTGAACACCTGGTCGGCCGCCCTGTACGCGCAGGTCCTCATGGACGTGGCCGAGTTCCATGAGGAGGCCGGCGCCCAGGAGCTGCGCTCGGAGGCGATCAACGCCGCGGTGTCCGTGGTGCAGAGCCTCGACGGCCTCGAGCCCGAAGTCGAGGTGCTCGAGGCCTCGCTGCGCCTCCACCGCATGTACGCCGCGTGGTTCGACGAGTACGGCAGGCTCGACGACGCCCTGGAGACCTACCGCTACGCGCTCGGCGTCGCGAACCAGCTCCTCGCGCTGGAGGACGACCCCGTGCGGCGCCTGCAGGTCGCCACCGTGCAGAGCGAGGTGGGCACTAACGCGCTCTTGCGCGGCGACGCCCGGGGCGCCCTCCCCGACCTGGAGCAGGCCGCCGCTACCTTGCGCGCACTGGCCGAGGGCGCGGCGAGCGTCGACCTCGACATCCGCCTGTCGACCGCCCTCGACCACCTGGCGGACGCGTACTCGGCCACGGGGCGCCCGCGAGACGCGGAAGCGCTGCTGGTGGAGGTCCTCGAGCTGATGCGCCGGCACCTGAACATGGCACCCGACGCACCCAGGACCATGGCCAACGTAGCGGACGCGCTGGAGCGACTGACCGTCCTGCAACAGCGGTTGGGGGCGGGCGCGGCCGCGGCGCAGCACATCCGGGAGGCCGTGGCCCTGCGGCGCACCGTGGCGGAGCGGTCGCGCGCGGTGCCTGACTACGCCATGCTTGGTTACTCGCTGACCCGCGCGGGCGAGATAGTGGGCTCGCAAGGCGCGGTGGCCGAGGGTCACGAGTACGTGACGGAAGCCGTGAACCTGTCGCGGCGCGTGTGCGCGAGCGACACGAGCGCCCGCGCGGCGTGGCGCCTGCTCCTCGCGTTGAAGGTGGCCCTCAATTACGCGCTACACCGCACGGACCTAGAGGCCGCGCGCGAGCTGCTGGCAGAGGTAGACGCGGTCAAGGGGCGCCTCGAGCCCGACGCTCTGACGCCCATCACGCCGTACCTACGCGACATCGAGGAACAACGCGCGCGTGTGCTGGAGGAGAGCGGCGATGCCGAGGGCGCCGCGCGCGTGAGGGCCGGTGGGCGGGTCGGGGAGGGTGGGGCGGTGAACTGAGGCGATAGCCGCCGTTGAGGCACGCGCAGGTTCATGTCGTCAAACGGCCGACCAAGAAAGGGCGGTCGGCGACCGGGTTGCCCTCCTCACCTAGTACATGCATGGGATCGTGCAACAGGAGACGGACTTCCTCGTGTATATGCGAAGCACCTAGGCTAGCCCGACGTCATCTTCCCGGACAGGCTCCCAACCACGTGACCACCAAGGCCCCAAGCACAAACGCTGACAGTCCCAGCCAGGAACGACTCGGTAGGAGCGGCCTCACGGCGCTCCAAGTAAAGCCTAACAACGCGCTTCAAGAGTCATGGCCCATGAAGAGCACCAGCATCAGCATGACAGCTAGTCTCAGGCCAGCCACCCACAGACTTACAGGCGCTTCAGATGGAGTTATAAGAACGCCTAACGAAACCGGTGCTGTATCGTCCGTACGATGCCTGGCCATGACGAGTTCTACGACCGCGACGATATCCACGAGGCGTACCTCAGGCACCGTCAGCGGCCCGACAACCCCAACGACGCCATCGAACGCCCCATCTTCCTCGAACTCGCCGGCGACCTGAGCGGTCTCGACATCATTGATCTCGGCTGCGGCGACGCCCGCTTCGGCCGCGAAGCCCTTGAACAAGGAGCCCGCTCCTACTGCGGCATCGAGGTGTCCGAACGCATGGCGGCCCTCGCCAGGCGCAACCTTGAAGACTTCAACGGCCGCATCGAGCACCAAGCCATCGAGCGGTGGCGTGCCGAGCCCACCACCGCTGATTTGGTGACCTCCCGCCTCGCCCTGAATTACATCGAGGACCTCCCAAGCGTGTTCCGGCAGATGCACGAGGCACTGCGGCCGCAAGGGCGGGTGGTGCTCACGGTCGAACACCCCGTTATCACCTCGAACTTCGAGAGTCTAGTCAGCGGACGCCGAAGCAACTGGCTGGTGGACGACTACTTCCGCACAGGAGCTCGCCCACACCAGTGGATGGGGCAGGAGGTGGTCAAGTACCACCACACGCTCGACGACTGGCTCGACCTCGTGCAGCACAGCGGCCTGCGCTTGGAGCGACTGCGGGAGTCTCGCCCATCACGTGAGAACTTTCAGAGCCAGGAGGAGTACGCGCGGCGTTTGCGCATTCCCTTGTTCCTGTTCATCTTGGCTGGCAAGCCCGCCCGGTCGAGATAGGCCCAGCAGATCAGGATGTAACCGAGTCGGATGAACGCTTCGTGGATGTCCTACGCCGCTCGTATCTGACCTTGAGTCGGTGGAACCGGTTGAGCCAGGACAGCGTTCGCTCGATCACCCAACGATACCGCCCCTACAACTGCTTCGTCACGTTGGTCTTGACCAAAAGGGAGAGAGCTTCCCAACCGAGCTCTCCGGAGGCGAGCAGCAGCGAGTAGCTATAGCTCGAGCTCTCGCCAACGGCCCGAAGGTGCTGCTGGCCGACGAGCCTACCGACAGTCTTGATACGACCACTCGTGACACCATCCTCGATCTTCTATCTGAATTACACGAAGAGGGCATGACCTTGGTCGTCGCCACGCACGACGCTGAGGTCGCCAGTCGGGCTCAGTGCGTCGTGGAGCTTAGTGATGGACGGTTGCGAAACGCTTAGGTCAGACGTGCTGGTCTCGGTGAGAGGTACCTTTGCCTAGCGTCTTCTCCTCCCCGAGATCTCCGATTAGGGCTTTACTGCCCTAAATCGGGCACTAGGCTGGCGGTTCGGACAATAAACTGGATACGGAGGTGGGAGCGACGTATCTTTCGCTCAGGTTGCCAAATCCCCTTCACCTGGGCATATAAGGCCAACAGATGTCAGCCAAGCAACGTCTGGTTGATGTCAGAGGTAGACGTTTGGAACGTTGGAAGAGTAGACAAGTTACTGCTCCCTGCTACCGTACGGCAACCCGACATCGGCGAACGAACATGTTGATGGCCGTTCCGCCTTTGAGCGCGAAGCAGGGCTCTCGGGCCACGATCGGTAGCAGACGCACCAGAAGCCTCGCCTGCCGCAAGTAGTGGTCACGGGGCGTCATACAGCTCCTGTGGGACCGTTATGAGGTACTTGCGATCCAGTCTGCCACCGGGGACGAGCATCCGCTTGCCCGACCCCAGATCGACCGCGTCCTTGTCGAGATGTTTGAGCCACGCGTGGTCGTAACGGTCCGCGAAGAAGAAGAACAGACGCTTCACTTTCACGCTGCTGCAGCACCCCAACAGCGGTTGCAGCCGCTTCGGACTCAAGCTCGCTGCGCCCTGCATGATCATGTCTACATTGCGAAAGCTCTCGTGGCTTGGCAGCTCATCGAGCAACTCCAGGATCGCTCGCTCGGGTCGCGAGATCGTGAGGGGCCAGTTCCATAGCCCCAACGAAAGCGCCTTGAACCCGGCGCCCCGTATTAGACCCTCCTCGGATGCTAGGTGACCCGATGCTGCGACGTTGACTCCGCGCGGGCGGGTCTCAACGACCTCCCCACGGAACAGCCTGCTACTGCTGTGGAACACGAACCGTTGCGGCAGCTCCAGCTTGTGTAGCCAGCTCGGCGGCGGTTCAGGGCCGTAGAGATGAACGGTTCGTACCGCCGGTGACAGGTAATGTGCGTAGCCATCGAGTTCCAAGGCTGTCAGCCCGCCTACCATGAGTGGGTTCCTGAGCAATACGGTCTGAAGCGATATGACCACCTGCTCCCAGCTCAGGTTGCCGCGTGGACGACGGTAGACTCCGCGAACCGGCTGCTCCAGCCACCCACTCTTCACGTAGTAGGCACGAAGACTGCTTGAGATCCCTCGCCCCTCCAGCCATGTAGCGTCAACCACCAGGCCCTCTGGCAGATCTCTGAGCAATCGGTTTAAGGTTGACGCTGATTGCACAGACATAGAGAGCATTATTGACACCTTATAAACCGCTGGTCAAGTTCACCCAGAAGCCTATCCGCTCAGTAACCTTGGGGATTTTAACTAGGATTCAAACCACGCCCTTCCTACGCGCTCTGGATAAGCGAACGGTCACGTCCCGTGGCCAAGCGCGTAGCGATCTGCTCCGGAAGCGGGGGTAAAGTCCTCTGAAGTCCGTAAGTTCCTCTAGGATGGGTCATCGCTAGGCTGCCAAGCCCACCTCCCATATTCAGCTCGTGCCGGGACGCCGCTGGGGCCTTACTGGCTGCGCCGTTCGAGGCCGCTCTCGCCTCAGAAGATGACCCTGTCGAGCGACATCACCAGGAACAGCAGGGCTAGATAGTTCATGGAGTACAGGTAGAGGGGCAACGCTTGCGCGCGCTCGATAGGCGAGCCCGAAGCGGTATGTCGGTACACGCCGTACATGCGCACGGCGAGGACGACGTTGAGGGCGATCACGGCCACCAGGTAGGCGAGGGAGAACTCGTTCATGAAGACCGGCAAGGTAGTCAGGAAGATGGTCAGAATCGTGTAAACGACCATCTGGACGGCCGTCGCATGCTCGCCGATAACCGCCGGCGCCATCGGTACCTTCACGGCGGCGTACTGCTTCTTGACCATCAGGGCCAACGCCCAGAAATGGACCGGGGTCCAGGTGAAGATGATCGCGAAGAGGATCCACGCCAACAGGCTCAGCTCACCCGTGACGGCGGCCCACCCGACCAACGGAGGGATGCTACCGGCAGCCCCGCCGATAACGATGTTCTGCCAGGTGCTGCGCTTGAGCCACATCGTGTAGATGAGCACGTAGAAAGCTATACCCGCCCACGACAGCAGTGCGGCCAGCACGTTACTGGTCACCCATATCACCACGAACGAGAGGATGGTCAGCGTCACCGCGAAGATGACGGCGTTGCGAGTAGACACCACCCGCGTGACCATCGGCCTCTTGGCCGTGCGCTTCATGAACACGTCGATATCGCGGTCGTAGATCATGTTGTAAACGCCGGCGGCGCCCGCCGACATGAAGCCGCCGACCAACGTGCCGAGGAGGACCAGCGTGCCCGGCCAACCGCCGGCCGCCACGAACATGGCACCGGCCGTCGTCACGAGCAGCAGCAAGATGACCTTCGGCTTGGTGAGCGTCAGGTAGTCGCGCCAGGTGGCCTGGGGCGGAGCCGGCGTCGGTTCGAAGGGGCTGCTGTCAGTGGTAGCGGGGCTCGAAGCATCTGTCACGGTCGGATGTTCTCCAAGATGGCGCCGAACTTGGCGACTTCATGGGCCGCTAGACGCGACCCCTAAGCGTTGCGGGACTGGGCGACATAGGCCGGGGATCGAGGCGCTCAAGAACCGAGCTGCGACCTAGGGAAGCAGGAGCGGACTCGGCGTCGCCCTACGTCCCGGCCACTGACTCAACCCCTTGCCTCCGGACTTGCGTCTCTATGGTCCTTTCAAGCAGACCGAAGGACCCTAGGATGGCCGACTCGGGTTCACTCGTACCTCCTTCACGACGCCAAGATTCAAGCGTGTACGAGATGACGGCCGCACACATCCGAAGCAGCATGTTCGCTTGAGCGACCAGCTCCCGCCCCGGCTCGGCGTCGGCAACACCGACCTCAGCCGCCAGACGCCGGGCTACGCGCACCGTGAGCCTGTCGAGGAAGTCCTCCATCTGATCCATCTGGCGCTTCGCAAGGTTGGGGCTTGTCGCCAGCACCCGCATACGCTTCTCCAACAGCTCATCGGAGAAGATCTGCTCGCTGGTCCGGTTCACGACGAACGACTTCAGGTCCTCGTAGACGCTGGACCCACTCGATTCGGTGGGGAAGCTTGCCAGGAACCGCGCATCGGTGTCCCGCAGGGAGTGCCCCAACAGCGCGTCCTCTTTGGCGGCGAAATAGTTGAAGAAGGTCCGGGACGACACGTTCGCCCGCTCTACGATCTGTTCGACCGTCACCTGCTCGACCCCAAGTTCGAGCGCCAGTTCGACGGCGGCGCTCTCAAGCGCGAAGCGCGTTTCGCGCACCTTTCTCTCTCGCAGACCCGGGAGGCCCGACCTATCCACGCGCGATATAGTTGCATATTCTGCATGTTTACACAACGGGTAAAAGTGTAGAACGTGCACCTTCGGGTCGTCGGCGAAACAGCCACCGGCCCCTCGCGGTAGTCCGTGCGGCACACGCGAGACTGCGCCTATCGAGACTGCGCTTATCCAGACCGTGCCTATCCGGTCGAGAGGGCCGTCTCAGGCTCGCCTGACGGCGTGGACCCCGATGTCGGCGACATCACCTACTACGCCCCATGGGGAAACCTGGCCATCTTCTACCGCGACTTCGGATACTCCCGGGGCCTGATCAAGCTGGGGTCCTTCGACGGGGACATCGCTATCCTGATGCAGCCGGGAGAACTGAGCACGACCATCGAGCTAGTCGAGTAACGAGCAAGAGGCGTCGAGGAGGTCGGCCCGCTTCCTCAGCTGGGAACCGTGACTCCGGGGGGAACCGTTACTCCGGTCAGGGCCTCGAGGGCGCGGACGACCCTGTCCTGGAAGGCTGGGTCGAGCGCGGCCGGGTGCGGTGGCCGGGCGACCCGGTGGTGCCAGTAGCCGCCGGTTCGCGGGTTCAACTCCCCTACCGGCGCCGTAGCGAGCCACTCTTGGGTGCGGTGGCCCTCGGTCAGGTCGTCCGGGGCGGAGGGTCCGCCCATGCGCGTCGGAACCCAGCCAGGATCGACGGCGTGAGCCAGCACGTCCGGCCACAGTCGGGCGACAGCCATGGTCAGCGCCGTCACGAACAACTTGCTGTCGCTGTAGCCGGTTGGCGCCCTGCCGGCTATGCGCTCCTCGACCTGCCTGGTCGTTCCCGATTTGTGCATGGAACTGCTGAGCACGATCAGCCTCCGAGGACGAGGCATCAGAGCCGTGAGTAAGAACGGCGCCACCAGGTTCACCGCCAGGACATCGGGGCCACTGGTCACGCCGGCGTTGTGGATGACCGCGTCGAACGGTCCGAACCCTTCCGCTCGTGCGGCAGCCGAGCGGACCTGGTCAGCGTCGGCAAGATCGGCATAGACGGCGCCCGATACGCGCGCAAGAAGCTCCTTGTCCTCTACGCGATCAGCACGACGTGCATGCAGCACGACCTCGTGTCCGGCCTCGACCAACGAGACCACGTTGAGCAGGCCGAGGCCGGTCGACGCTCCTGTCACCAGGATCCGCGATCCCGACGTGCGGGCACCGTTCGCCAGTACGGTCATCTCCTCATTCTTGCTGACCGCGATGACGGGCGGGCGTCTGACGAAACACGAAGCCGGAGTCGGTGAACTCCCTGCTACTCGGAGCACTGCGGGCCCAACTAAGGTTCAGCAGGTCCTGGGTGATCCCATGTGATCTTCGTATGTTCCGCTGCCCAGGCACAAACCCCTGTGGACCGTCGCGTGTAGAGCCGGCCAAGTAACGTCTGGGTGACGTCAAAGGTAAATGGTAGGAGCGCTGGAAGCGTAAACACGCTACCGCTCCGTGCTACCGTGCGACACCCCAAGCTCGGAGGTGTAACTGTGAGTGTCTCAAACATCGGCATCCACATGACAACGATCGCCTATCTACTCATAGGAGAACACCTTGAACGTAGAGACACGGTTCGCTCAGCCGGAGGACTACCTCAGCTCTGAACTGACCCCCAACCCCCGACGCGGCTCCGCGATACGGCTCACGGAACGCCACCTCCGGAACGACGAGCGAAGCTCCGAAAAAGATCCGCGCTTTCGCAGAGTCATCGCCTCGGCAGGCGGCGGCATCATAGGCACGGGCGAGATCCGCACCGACTGGGCCGGAGTCGTCCAGCCCGGACGCTACTGGGTCAACCTGTATGTTGCTTCCAACTGGCTCGGCCACGGCATCGACTCACAGATGCTCCACTATGCCATCGCGGAGTTCGGAACCGACGTGAAGGAACTAGCCACATGCGTCCCCGAAAGCGAGCTCCAAACGGCCGGATTCCTGCGTGACTTCGGGTTCGAGGAACGCTTCAGGTCCTGGGGCGGGCAACTCGACCTAACGACCTTCGACCCATCGCGCTTCCGGAGCACGATCGACCGACTTCGCCGAGAGGGGTTCACGTTCATCCCCTACAGCGAGATCCGCTCTGGAGAGACAGACGTCGAGCTTCTGGAACTGAAACGAGACATCGATCGCGACGTCAGGTCGTTCGACCCCATCGTGCCAAGCGGTGGCAGCGACATCCTGGGCGACGAGTATCTACATGAGGGCTTGATCCTCGCCGTGAACTCACAGGGCGTCCTCGTTGGGCTGGCATCGTTGAGGCGGACCGACCCCGACGGCGGCATAGGATCGGGCCTCACGGGCGTCAGGCGCGAGTACCGCGGTCGCGGCCTCGCC
>JBDZVI010000091.1:0-10854 GCA_040255585.1 Deinococcaceae bacterium | reverse complement strand
CGGTGCCGCCGTACTTGGCGAAGAGCACGGTGTCGCCGACCTTGACTTCCATCGGCTCGCGCGAGCCGTTGTCGAGGAGCTTGCCGCTGCCGACGGCGATGACCTTGCCGCGCTGGCTCTTCTCCTTGGCGCTGTCGGGCAGCACGATGCCGCTGAGGGTCGTCTGGGGCTCGTCGATGACTTCGACCACGACCTTGTCGCCGATCGGCCTGAGGGTCTGCTTCTTGTCCGCCATGGGTTCCTCCGTTGAAGGGCTGAACTTGGCAGTCTCACCATGAGAGTGCCAAACGGCCATATCCTACCCACCGCCCATAGAGGATGTCAAGCCGGATATATCAAGCCATCTGAGTCCATGTCACTCATGTCACTTGCTCATCAGGCCGCAGGTCAACCGCGGCGGAGACCGATCACGAGCGCCGTGACGAAGGCGGCCCCGAACGGTAGGTTGTACGTGAGCATGGCCAGTAGGCCCTGCCACAACTGCTCCAGCCTGGTCGGCTCGAGCAGCGGGTCGACCGACTCCTGGATGCGACCCCAGTCGACGCTAAGGTAGCCCGACCATGCCAGGAGTTGGATGACCACGAAGAGGACGCCTATCACCAAGGCGACGAACTTGCCGACCTTCTTGAGGGCGAAGCCCGCCACGAACCCGGCCACCGCTCCGAAGGACAGTTGTTGCACCCAAGGCATGACGCTGGAGAGGTCGACGCTCACTCCGAAAGAAGGGTAGCACGGCCCGACCAGAGCCAGCAGCGCTCATGCGGCTGGGGTAATATCGACCTCGTGAGCCTCCTCGCTTCGCTGCGCATCTCGGCCGAGGTAGCGGACGCGCTGGCCAACCGCGCGCCGGTGGTGGCGCTGGAGTCGACCGTCATCACGCACGGTTTGCCCCGGCCACACAACCTCGAACTCGCCACGCGCCTTGAAGAGGTCGTGCGCGAGGCTGGAGCCGTGCCCGCCACCGTCGGCGTAGTGGCCGGCGAGGTGAGGGTCGGCCTCGAACGGTCCGACCTTGAGCGACTGGCGGCCGGCGGCGCGGACAAGGCCTCCCTCTGGAACCTCGCCGCCCTGGTCGCCGCCGGCCGCGACGCCGGTACGACCGTAGCCACTACCCTCTACGCCGCGCATGGAGCGGGCATCAAGGTGTTCGCCACGGGCGGCATAGGCGGCGTGCACGACACGCCGTTCGACGAGTCCGCCGACCTCGGCGCGCTGGCCGCCTACCGTGTGCTGACCGTGTGCGCCGGCCCCAAGAGCATCCTCGACGCCGAGGCGACCACTGAACGCCTCGAGACCCTCGGCGTTCCGATGGTCGGGTACCGCTCCGACCGGCTGGCCGGCTTCGTCGTCAGGGAGACGTCCATCCGCCTCCCCTCTCGCGTCGACGACCCGGCCGCCGCGGCCGCCGTGCTGCGCGCCCAGGAGCAGCTCGGTCTGCGCAGCGGGGTGCTCGTCAGCAACCCGGTCAGCGCCGGCCTCTCCCATGACCGCTTCGACGCTTGGCTCCAGGCCGCCCGGGCGAGCGCGGCGGTTGCCGGCGTGCACGGTCGCGACACGACGCCCTACCTGCTCGACGCCATCGCCAAGCTCTCCGGCGGAGAGACGATGACCGTCAACCTCCGCCTGCTGGAGGAGAACGCCAGGCTGGCTGCCACCATAGCGGGCGCCTACGCCATGACCGGCGCGAACACGCGCGCGCTTGCCGCGGTGGGTGAGCCATGAGCCCGCAGCCGGGCGATCAAGGCTTCGACACGCGTTCGGTGACCGCGGACCTGCGGTTGGCCGGCGCCGGCGACCTCGGACGCCTCTTCAGGGAAGCCAGGGAGTCGAAGGGTCTCGAGCTCGGCGACGTGGCCGAACTCACGCACGTCAGGCGCGAGTACCTGCGCGCGCTCGAGGAAGGCCGCTTCGCGGACCTGCCCGAGGACGTCTACACCCGCAACTTCGTCAGGCTCTTCGCGCACGCCGTCGGCCTCCCGGCCGACGAGGCGATGGAGCTCTACCAGCGAGAACGCCAGCGCGCCGGCGGCCTTACGACGCTCGAGGAGCGCCTCGAGAAGGAGCGGCGGGGCGAGCCGCCACCGCGCAAGCCCAAGCGCCGCGCCACCGGCAGGGGCTTCCAGATCAACCCCATGGTCCCGACCGTGCTGCTGGTGGTCGCCCTCGTTGCGCTCGCCGTATGGGGCTACAACGCCCTGTTCTTCCGACCGGGGAACGCCGTGACCCAGGCGCCGCCCGCACCGACGGTGCCCGCCGAGGCGCCGCCGGCCTCCGGCCTCGCGGCCCCCGTGACGGGCGCCGCCCAAGACGCGCCCCCCGGTGACGCCAACGGCGGCACCAACGTGGGCGGCACGGTATTGATCGACGTCCTGACCGAGCCGGCCGGGGCGCAGGTGTCGGTGGACGGCTTCATGCTGCCCGGCGTCACCCCCATCCGCGCCGCTCCCGTCACCGCGCGCGCCAACCGCACGCTGCGCCTCAGCCTCGACGGCTACCAGACCCTCGAGCAGACTGTCGATCTCACGGAAGGCGCGACCCTCCAGTTCTCGCTGGCGCCCGCCGACGCCGAGCCTGGCGCGACGAGCACGGCCACGACGGTCGTGGCGCCCGGCGGCAACGAGATCGTCATCGCCGTGCGGGCCGCCAGTTGGCTCGAGGTCTACCGCGGCACCGCGCGCAACGAAGGCGAGCGCCTCGTCTACACGACGGCGGCGCCCGGCACCGTCTACCGCTTCGCGCTCCCCGTGTACGTTCACGTCGGCAACGCAGCCGGCGTCGAGGTGACGGTCGGTGACGGCGCCCCGACGGTCATGGGCTCCGCCGGCGCCGTCGTAGGCCGGGCGTTCGCCGCCAGGTGACATCCGTCGGTAGCTCACCGCGTGGTGCCGGGCTCGCGACCCGGGTGCGTAAGGGGCTGCCGCTCACGGCATGAACGCCGCTCCCCAGGTCACGTGGTCGTTGGCTTCCGCGTCGTTACGCCAACGCCCGCTACGCTCGCTCCTCACCGCTCTCGGCATCGCCGTGGCCGTGGCGGGGGCGATCGTGTTCCTGTCGCTCGGCGAGGGCATAAGGCATGTGTTCGCCGACCAGTTGGCCAACCTCGGTCCAGACATCCAAGTGACGTACGGAACCGGCGCGGGCGAGTTCTTCCCTACCGCTCCCGACCTACCGGCCTCCTACCTGGAGGAGCTGCGTTCCAGGTCCGACGAGCTCGGCATCCGCCAGGTCGTGCCCGTCCTTCTCTACCTGCGCAGCGGCCTCGGCCCGAGCCAGTCGTTCGTCTTCGAGGGGCTGCCGACCGCCACCGGTCTGGCCGACATGTTCGTTGGCGTGGCGGCGGCGGAGGGCCGGCTCCTGACCGCGGCCGACGAGGGCGCTCCCGTCGCCGTGGTCGGCGCGACGGCCTCGGAGAGGAACCGCATCAAGCTGGGCTCGACGCTGCGCCTGAACCCCTCGGCGAGCCTCGAGGTCGTCGGAGTGCTGGGAGCCACGGGCAGTCTCGTCGACAACCTCATCGTGGTGCCGCTCACCACCTTGCAGGGCGCCTTGGGAGTGGAAGACCGCTACAGCCTGCTCGCCGTCACGAGCGCGCGCCCGGAACGCGCCGATGAGGTCGCCGCCAAGATCCAGGCGGCGTATCCGGACCTCGGTGCGCAGACGCGCTCCGAGATCTTCGACCAGGTGAGCACCAGCCTGCGCGTCTCCGATTTCGTGCGCCTCGGCATCAGCGCCATCGCGTTGATAGTGGGGGCCATCGCGGTCGCCAACACCGTCATGATGAGCGTGTTCGAGCGCACGCGCGAGTTCGGCGTCATCCGGGCGGTCGGCGCTCGGCCGCGTTTCCTCTTCGGACTCGTCCTCTCGGAGTCGCTCCTCCTGGCCCTGGCCGGCGCCACCGGCGGGCTGCTCGTCGGGCGCGTAGGAGTCTACTTCGTGAACCGCATCGCGCGCGCTCAACTCGGCCTCGAGGTCGCGCTCGTCACGCCGCGCCTGGCCGCATTCGCCGTGCTCGTCGCACTGGTCATGGGGCTCGTGTCCGGCCTGCTGCCGGCCGGGCGCGCGGCGCGCATCCCGATCGCCGCGGCGCTCGCGAGGGAGTGACGACCGCCCCGGCCACGGGCTGGCCGCGAGGCGCCGCTCCGACCACGAAGAGCGCGCCCGATCGCGTAGCGAAGCGCGAACTTCCTCACTTGCGGCCCACTATCGCGCCGGTGTGCCCTAACATCCTTCCATGCCCAGCCATAGGCCAAGTAACCGGCTCCCGGCGCTCTACTTAGCGTTCGCGCTCGCAGCGGCGAGTGGAGCGCTCGCCCAGTCGTACACGTGGAGCGACGTCGTGCAGGTCGTGACGATCAGCCCGGATGGCAGCGTCGTCGTCGACGACACCAGGACCCTCTCGACGAGCGGCGACTTCGGGGAGGCCTTCATCTGCGTGAGACTGACGGGCCGCCAGTCCCTGACGCTGCTCGACGGCTCCGGGGCGCTCGGCCCCGGCCCCAGCGCCTACGCCTACTCGCAAGGGTGCACCGGGGGCACCGAGGTCGTCGTTCACAACGACGTCAGGGTGAAGGAGCGCCGGGTGCGCTTCGTCTACGAGCTCCGCGGGGTGCTGGACGTGCGGCGCGACGTCGTCCAGTGGTACTGGCAGATCCTCGAGCAGGAGCACCCGAGCGTGCGCGGCTACTCCCTCACCGTCAACGCGCCTGGCCCGATGAGCGAACCGTACGACGCCTACGTACACCGCTTCGGCAACCAGGAGCGGCCGACCGTGACGCTCAGCGAGGACCGGAGCACGCTGCGGGTGCAGTTCGACCGCATACCGGACGGCGACGGGGTGGAGATCCGCTACCTCATGGACCCCGCCCTCTTCGTGGAGAAGGGCGCGCGCGACGGCATGGAGGAGTTCCTCCGAGCCGAGGCGAAGGACGCGGGGCTCCAGACGTCGTTGCAGGTGCGGCGCTCGCTCTGGTTGGCGGTCGTACCGCTCGGGCTGTTCATCCTCACCGGCCTCGGAGCGTTCAGAGCGTTCCGGCGCCACGGCCGCGAGCCGCGCATCGAGACCATGAAGTACCCGTTCGAGCCGCCGACGGGCCTGCCGCCCGCCGCCGTGACGGCGATACTCTCCCAGTCGACCCCCTCGATGGGACCGGCGTTCCACGCCACGATCATGGACCTCATGCGGCGCGGCTACGGCGAGTTCGCCACCGAGGGCAAGAAGTCGACCGACTTCGCGATCGAGCTCGACCTCGAGAAGCCCATCACGTCCCTGCTACCGTTCGAGAACGACGTGCTCAACTACCTCAAGGCGGCCGCGCGGCCGGGCGCGGCCAACCGCCTGAGCAGCTTCGAGTTGAAGTCGTACTCGCAGCGCAACGGCGCCACCTTCGTCACGAAGTGGGGCCAGAGCGTGCGCAAGTGGCTCGAGGCGCAGCGTGGCGGACCGCTGACCGACCCGGACAGCCGCAAGGCGGCGGCGAAGTGGGCCGGGCGGCTGGCGCTCTCGGCGCTGGTGACGCTGGCGCTCGTCTTCGTCTTCCAAGGCGCGCCGCGCGGCATCGCCATCGCGGCGACCGTTGCTCAGTTCATCGCGGCCATCGTGGCGGGCGTGACGATCCCGTCATGGCGGCCCGAGATCGCTGAGGAGGTGTACGGCTGGCAAGGCTTCAAACGCACCTTGACGGACTACACCCGCATGAAGGACGCGCCACTCGACTTCTTCAGGCTCTGGGACGTCTACTACTGCTACGCCGCCGCGCTTGGTGTAGCGGATAAGTACCTGAAGACGCTCGGCCGCGCCGCGCCGTTGGCCGGCGTCGACGAGGGCAGCCTCATCAGGGGCGCCGCGTGGATGTCGGCCGGCAACGCGACCAGCCTGGCCGACTTCTCGTCGTTCTCGCGCTCCGTGTCGAGCCTGTCCAGCGCCCTCAACTCCGCTTCCGCGTCGGCGTCATCGGGCGGCTCGTCGAGCGGCGGCGGCGGCGGGGGCGGCGGGGGCTCGTCGGGCGGACGGTGAGCTCCGGCGCCGAGGGCGCTTTCGAGCGCCGAAGCCCAGACGTTGCGCAACGCGCGGCGCCCGCCCCAGGTAGCATGGCCGCGATGCTGCGTACGACCGACCTAACGAAGCTTTACCGGACGCCCGCCGGCGTCGTGCCCGCCCTGACCGGGCTCGACGCCGCCTTCGAGCGGGGCAGGCTGACGGCCATCGTCGGCCCGTCCGGCTCGGGCAAGTCGACCCTCCTCAACCTCCTGGCAGGCTTCGACGTGCCCACCTCCGGCGCCGTCTACCTCGGCGACACGTCGCTCGGCGCCATGACGGAGCGGGAGCGCTCCAAGCTGCGCCTCACGCGCTTCGGGTTCGTGTTCCAGTCCTTCAACCTCATCGCCGTCCTGAACGCCTGGCAGAACGTCGCTTTCCCGATGGGGCTCGCCGGCGTGACGGCCCCGGAGCGGCGGGAGCGGGCGCTCGCGCTGCTCGAGCGGTTCGGACTGCGCCAACGGGCCGACCACGTCCCGACGCGCCTGTCGGGCGGCGAGCGCCAGCGCGTCAGCCTGGCCCGCGCGCTGGCCAACGACCCCGACGTCGTCTTCGCGGACGAGCCGACCGGTAACCTCGACAGCCGCAGCGGCGAGGTCGTGCTCGGCGCCTTGCGCGAGGTCGCCGGCGAGGGGCGGACCGTGATCATCGTCACGCACGACCTGGGGGTCGCCGAGCGCGCCGATGCCGTCCTTGAACTCCTCGACGGTCGCGTTACCGGCTCGCGCGGCGCCATCGTCGCGACCGGGAGGGCGGCGTGAGCGGGGCCGAGCACACCGGCGAACCGCGGCGCGATCAGACGCGCGCGCTGGCGGGGCCGGCCCGGAGCGCGGCCATCTGGGGCGCAGCGTTCGTCGGGCTCGGCGTCGCGCTCGGCGCGTTCGGCGCGCACACCCTCACGGGCATGGTGACCGAGGCCCGTCTCCAGACGTTCGAGACGGCCGTGCGCTATCAGGTCTACCAGGGCCTCGGCCTCCTCGCCCTCGCCGCCCTCGCGCCGGACGGTCGACTGGCGAGCCGGTCGGGGCCGTTCCTCATCGCCGGCACCCTCGTCTTCACCGGGGCGCTGTACGCGCTCGTCGCCGGCGCGCCCAGCTGGTTCGGCGCGGTGGCCCCCATAGGCGGCGTCCTCCTCATCGTCGGCTGGGCGGTAGCCGTCTTCCGACTCGCGCGTAGGGGCGCCTGACCGGAGCGTGAGCGCCGCGGACCGCGGGGGCCCGAGCGGGTCGGCCGGTCCCAAGCGGAGCACGGTGTGGACCGTGCTCGGCGTGGCGCTGGCGGCGGTGAGCTTCGCCGCCATCTTCATCCGGTGGGCCGACGCGCCCGGCGTCGTCGTCGCCTTCTACCGCATGCTCATCGCCACGGCGCTGATGGCGCCGGTGACGATCGTCGGCATCAGGCGCACACCTCCCGACTCCCGGGCCTGGCGCGCGACGGTTCTCGCCGGAGCGCTCCTGGCCGTTCACTTCGCGGCCTGGATCTCGTCGCTCTCGTACACGACGGTGGCCGCGAGCGGCGCGCTCGTCTCTACGAGCCCACTCTGGGTGGCGCTCTTCGCCTGGCTCTTCCTGGCGCGGCCGCCCGCGGCCCGCCAGCTGGGCGGCGTGCTGCTCTCCGTGACCGGCGCGGCCATCATCGGTTACGGAGACATGCTCGGGGGGAGTCGGCCGCTCCTCGGCGACGCACTGGCGGTCATCGGGGCCGCCGGCGCCGGCGGCTACCTGCTCCTCGGCCGCTACGTGCAAGCGCGGGGCGTCAGCCTACAGGCGTACGCCGGCAGCGCGTACGCGGTCGCCGCCGTCTGCCTTGCCCCGCTGCCGCTGCTCATGGGCGTCCCCTACCTGGGCTACCCGCAGGCGACCTACCTCTTCGTCGCACTACTGGCCCTCGTGCCGCAGGTCATCGGGCATACGGGCATAAACTACGTGGCCAAGCACTTCGACACCACGGCGCTTGCGACGGCGCTCCTGCTCGAGCCGTTGGCCTCCGGGGTGCTCGCCTACCTCCTCTTCGGCGAGCGCCCCGGTACCGCCACGCTCGTCGGCGTGGCCGTGGTGTTGGTCGGGATGGTCCTCACCGTGCGCTTCACGCCCCGCGGCGGCCCCGCCCTCTGACAACCGCGCCTGGCACCCGACCCCAATGACGGGTAGCTGGACTTAGTGCAATTTCCCACGATTCCTGCTACCATAGGTGACGTGCTTGGGTACGGTAGAAGCTGCGAAACCTACGGACCACAAGCCAGGAAACCAACCGCTTCACCAACTTGCCAACGCGCCGGTTCTTGACAGGCGCGTGAGTCCGTCTGGGGCGCGCCTGCTTTGGCCGTTCCAGGCGAGGGCGATGGCAGGCATTCAGGACAGGGCTCATCAGGTGTGTTTCGCGAAGGGAGCAACGCTTTGAAGGACCAAGGCAAGACGTTCAAGATGGGTGACCAGGTCGTCCTACCGCCTTACGGCGTCGGCATCGTCGCCGGCACGACCGAGCGCGCCGTCGGTGGCGCGAACCAGAAGTACTATCAGGTCGAGTTCCCCAACGGAACGTCTCGCGCCTACGTCCCGGTAGCTGCGCCGCAAGGCGCCGGTCTGCGCGCCGCGCTCACCAAGGACGAGGTGCAAAGCGTCCTCGAGCGCCTGCAGAACGGGCGCATCACCCTTCCCAAGCAGTGGGCGGCCCGGCACCGCAAGGTGACCGACCTCCTCACGACGGGCGACCCGTACCAGATCGCCACCCTGGCGAGCGAGCTCCGCCGCTGGGACCTCGAGCGCGGCCTGCCCGACCTCGACCGCCAGGCCTACCGCCGCGCGCTGCGGCTGCTGGCCGGCGAGATCAGCGCGGTCCTCGGCATAACCCAGCAGGAAGCGCGCGTCCTGATGGACGCGGGCGAGGAAGACGAGCTCAACTGACCGAGCCGGTCACGAACCAGCACTAGCGGTCGAAGTGGCGCCACCCCCGAAGGTGGCGCCACTTTCTCGTCGCACGTCTCCATCGGCGTTCCCCCTACTCCGCCGGTCGCGGCTCGGCAGCCGCCAGCGTCCGTTCCACGTCTCCCTTGGACCTCCCTCTACTCCGGCATGCGCCGCGCCAGCCAGCGTAGAGCCACCGCGTACGCGGCGTAGTCGTCGATGGGAACGGGCGGGCTGAGCAGCCCCCGCGGGACCAGCCGCGCCAGGCCCTTCGGCGGGTGGTCGGCGAAGTACAGGGCGCGCGCCTCGAGGGTCGTGCCTTCCTCGGGCACCAGCGTGGGCTCGATGCCGAGCCTCCGTAGGGCGGAGACGACGGCGGCGCTGCCCGTGCCGTCGCCGACGAGGACGGTCGCCCCGGCCGGGAGGTCGAGGCGTCCTAGCTCCTCCAGGGTGATGACGTGGTGCCGCTCCAGCGCCCCGCCCTCCGAGACGAAGGCGACACCCAGGTTCCTGCCGGGATCCAACGCTACGAGCACGCTGCCACCAGCGTAACAGCCCCGCAAGGGAGCGGCCCGCACCCTCCAAGGGGTGCGGGCCGCCGACCATGCATAGTGTCAGCTCGCGGGCCGGGTCAGTTGGCCGCGTCCTGACGCGGAGCTTCCTGCGGCGCCGCAGGCCGCTGGGTCGCGGCGGCCTCCTGGGCGCGGGGGGCGGTCTTGAGCTTCTCGAGCGAGCGCTCGTCGGCCACGCGCGTGCGCCGGATGGCGGCGAGGCCGGTGCCGGCCGGCACGAGCCGCCCGAGGATGACGTTCTCCTTCATGCCGACGAGGTCGTCGACCTTGCCGGCCAGCGCGGCCTCGGTGAGGACGTGGGTCGTGTGCTGGAACGAGGCGGCGGAGAGCCAGCTCTTGGTGGACAGCGAGGCCTTGGTGATGCCGAGGAGCAGGGGCTTCCACTGCGCGGGCTCCTTGCCTTCCGCGCTGAGCGCCTCGTTGACCTCCTCGACGTCGAACCGTTCGGCCGTCTGGCCTTCGAGGAACAGGCTGTCGCCCGGCCGGTCGATCTCGACGTACTTCAGCATCTGGCGGACGATGACCTCGATGTGCTTGTCGTGGACGCTCACGCCCTGGCCGCGGTACACCTTCTGGATCTCGTCGACGAGGTAGGCCTGCACGGCGCCGGGACCGCTGACCTCGAGGAGGTCGTGCGGGTTCACGCTGCCGCGCGTGAGAGCCTGGCCCGCGGCGACCCTGTCGCCGGTGGCGACGAGGATGCGCAGGCCCTTCTCCACGCGGTACTGGCGGGTGAACTCGCCGTCCTCGCTCGTGACGATGACGCGCTGGCGCTCCTTGTCCTCGTCGTCCTGGATCTCCACGACGCCGTCGATCTCGGAGAGGATGGCCTTGAGCTTGGGCTTGCGGGCCTCCACGAGCTCGATGACGCGCGGCAGACCCTGCGTGATGTCGGCGCCGGTCGCGATGCCGCCCGTGTGGAACGTGCGCATCGTGAGCTGGGTGCCCGGCTCGCCGATGGACTCGGCCGCGATGACGCCGACGGCCTCGCCGAGGCTGACCTCGCGCATCATCGACATGTCGAGGCCGTAGCACTTGCGGCATACGCCGGCGCGCGTCTGGCACGTCAGCGGACTGCGCACGGCCACCTTGCGGAGCTCGGGCAGTTGCGCCATGTGCTTGACGATGGTATCGACGTCCGCCTTGTAGAGGAGCGTGCCGGCGGCGTACTTGACGTCGCCGAGGTCGAGGTCGAGTGCCAGGCGACGGCCGTACAGGCTCATCTCGATGTGGCCCTTCGGCCGCGCGCGCTCGCCTTCGTAGAGGTTGATCTCCTCGAAGTCCGCCGTGCCGCAGTCGTCCTCGCGCACCACGACCTCGTGGGCGACGTCGACGAGCTTACGGG
>JBDZVI010000090.1:0-10921 GCA_040255585.1 Deinococcaceae bacterium | reverse complement strand
TCGTGAGGGTGGGCGTACGGTTGGTGCTGGGGTTGTGACCAGCATCACGAAGTAAGCCGACCACGCGTTCGGTAACCGCGCCAGGGGTCGGCCCGCGAGTCGACCCCTGGACGTAGCCTGCAAGAACCTGTTACGCTGTCAGGTCTGATTGGGAGGCCAGGATGGCCAGTGATGTTCGGATCAAGCTGCTTCTAGAGTGCACGGAGTGCAAACGGCGCAACTACGCCACGCACAAGAACCGGCGCAACACCCAAGGCAAGATGGAACTTAAGAAGTACTGCCCATGGGATCGCAAGCACACGGTGCACAAAGAGGTGAAGGTCTAGACTCGTGTTCAAGGGCCTCGTTCAGTACCTGAGGAACTCGCGGGCCGAGCTCGGCCGCGTGACCTGGCCGACGCGCAAGGAAGTCGTCCAGGCCACCGAGGCGACGCTGCTGTTCGTCCTCGTCACCGCGCTGTTCCTGTTCGTCGCCGACCTCACGCTTGGCAACCTGCTCGGCCTGATCACCTGACCCCAGGTCGTCTCACGCCGTGGGTGCCAGAGCCTTAGGCAGCTCGGCCCCAGACAAAGGAACCCCTATGAGCATCGAGTGGTATGCCGTCCACACCTACGTGGGGCATGAAGAGAAAGCCAAGGAGAACATCCTGAGCAGGGCGCGGTCGCTCGGCATGGCCGAGTCGATCTATCAGGTCGTCGTACCCGTCGAAACGACCATGGAACACATCGGCGGCGGCAAGAAGAAGGAGACGACCCGCAAACTGTTCCCCGGCTACATCTTCGTCCAGATGGACTTGGGGGACAACCCTGACGAGCCGAACGAGGCTTGGGAGGTCGTGCGCTACACACCTGGGGTGACGGGCTTCGTGGGTACCGCCACCCACGCGGTACCCCTCTCCCCGGACGAGGAAGCCCGCATGCTCACCGCCATCGGCGTCACCGGCCAGCGCGAGGCCCCCAAGGTCAGGATCACCTTCAACGTCGGCGACATGGTCCAGGTCACCGCCGGTCCGTTCGCGGACTTCACCGGCGTCGTCTCCGAAGTCAACCCGGAGCGGGGCAAGGTCAAGGTCCTGGTCTCGATCTTCGGGCGCGAGACGCCCGTGGAACTGGACTTCTCCCAGGTCATCCGCGCTTGACGGCCGCCGGCGTCCTGCCGGGCCGCCAAGCGCTGTAGACATCGGCGCCCAAGCAGCGCCGCAGTAGTTGAGTAGCGCCATGCGCCGCGAGACGCGGCGCGCCACCCCGCGCCTCGCCATGTGCGTGGGGGAGCCAAAGGAGGAAGCATGGCCAAGAAAGTAGCCGGGATCGTGAAGCTCCAGCTGCCGGCCGGAGCGGCCACGCCCGCGCCGCCCGTCGGGCCGGCGCTGGGCCAGTACGGTGCCAACATCATGCAGTTCGTGAAGGAGTACAACGCCGCGACGGCTGGTCAGGCCGGCGCGATCGTGCCGGTCGAGATCACCATCTACGCCGACCGCTCCTTCGCCTTCGTGACCAAGACCTCGCCTGCCAGCTACCTCATCAAGAAGGCGGCAGGCATCCCCAAGGGCTCCGCCGCCGCCAACAAGGACAAGGTCGGCAAGCTGACGTGGGCGCAGTGCCTCGAGATCGGCAAGACGAAGATGGCCGACCTCAACGCCTCCGATGAGGTGGCCGCGGCCAAGATCATCGCCGGCACGGCGCGCTCCATGGGCGTCACGGTCGAAGGGCAGCCAAGCTGATGGCGCAGCACGGTAAGCGTTACCGCGAGTTGGCCAAGAAGGTCGACAAGGACCGCACGTACTCGGTCGACGAGGCGGCCAAGCTCGTCAAGGAGCTCGCGAGCGCCAAGTTCGACGAGACCGTCGAGGCGCACTTCCGTCTCGGCATCGACCCGCGCAAGTCCGATCAGAACGTCCGTGGCACCGTCGCCCTGCCTCACGGCACCGGCAAGACGGTCCGCGTCCTCGCCATCACCCAGGGCGACGCCGTCGCGGCAGCCGAGGGCGCCGGGGCCGACTTCGTGGGCGGTACCGACATCATCGAGCGCATCCTCGGCGGTTGGATGGACTTCGACGCCGTGGTGGCCACGCCTGACATGATGGCCGCCGTCGGCTCCAAGCTCGGTAGGGTACTCGGTCCGCGCGGTCTGCTCCCGAACCCCAAGGCCGGCACGGTCGGCCCCGACATCGGCGGCATCGTGCGCGCCCTCAAGGCCGGTCAGATCGAGTTCCGCGCCGACAAGACGGGTGTTGTGCACGCCCCGATAGGCAAGGCGAGCTTCGCCCCCGCGCAGATCGCCGAGAACTTCGCGGCCTTGCGCAGCGCCGTCGAGGCCGCCAAGCCGGAAGCCGCCCGCGGCCAGTACGTCAAGACCATCTTCCTGACCTCGACCATGGGACCGAGCGTGCGGATCGCCCTCGGGGCCGTGACAGAGGCCTGACTTTAGGCATCCCGGTGCGCAGCGCAAGCCGAGCACCTCTGGCGTTGGAGACAGCAGGGGCCGCCAGGCTTAAAGATCCTGCCGAGGCGTTGGGAACCGTAACGCACCTAGCGTTCGGGACCGGTACGCGCTTCGCGGCCTGTTCGAGGGTAGCTCGCAAGGCGCCCGAGAACGTAGTTCGAGAATAGGAAGGTTTCCCATGGCCAACCCCAGGAACGTGACCGCGGTCGCGGAGCTGCGCGAGCAGCTCGGCGACGCCGAGACGTTCTTCCTGGTGGACTACCAGGGACTCTCCGCTGGCGACCTCGGTCGGCTGCGCGCGGCTGTGCGCTCGGCCGGCGGGAGGATGCTCGTCGCGAAGAACACCCTCATCAACGTCGTGCTCAAGGAGCAGGGCATCGAGGGCTTCGAGACGCAGCTGCAAGGTCCGACGGCCCTGGTGCTCGTCGGCGACGAGCTCGTGGCGCCCGTCAAGGCGATCACCGACTTCGCCAAGGGTCACCCCAAGGAGCTGCCCAGATCCAAGGGCGGTCGCCTCGAGGGGAGCGCCCTCGGCGAGGACGCGCTCGTCCGCATCGCCAAACTGCCTTCGAAGCAGCAGATCCAGAGCCAGTTGGTCGGCGTGCTCATCGCGCCGCTCCAGCAGCTCATCGGAGTGCTCGAAGGACCCCAGCGGAACCTGGTCACCGTGATGAACAATTACGTCGACAAGCAGAAAGATGGAGGCAATTGAGATGGCTTTCGATAAGCAAGCAGTGATCGATCAGCTCAGCGGACTCACGGTCCTCGAGCTCGTGGAACTCGTTGACGGCCTCAAGGAGAAGTGGGGCGTCGAAGCCGCCGCCGCCATGCCCATGGGCATGATGATGGCCGGCCCGGCCGCCGGTGGCGACGCTGCCCCCGCCGAGGAGCAGACCGAGTTCACGGTCAGCATCAAGGCGACGAGCGGCGACAAGAAGCTCAGCGTCATCAAGGAAGTGCGCGCTATCACGAGCCTTGGCCTCAAGGAAGCCAAGGACCTCGTGGAAGCGGGCGGCGTCGTCAAGGAGTCCGCTACGAAGGACGAAGCCGCAGACATCAAGGCGAAGCTCGAAGCCGCGGGCGCCCAGGTCGAGGTCAAGTAACTCGGCAGGCTTTCCTGACGGAAGGTACGCCTTCCGTCAGGAAAGCCGCTAGCCGCTGAGTTGCCAGGATGCATGCAACGAGCGATCGGCCGTGAACGCCGGTCGTGCCCGAAGGCGGCGCGCGCCCTACGCGGGGCGCCCGCCGCCGGACCGGGCGCACCCCATGGGGGCGCCCATATGGGGCGAAGCGGGAACGACAGGACGTCGCACGGGTCACAAGGGCTGGTGCGGGTCGCCTGTTAGAGTACGAGGTCGCCGGGAGGCAACGAGTTTGACCAGCGGGGAATCTCTTGACTGACCAGCGAAAGACCGGGCGGGCCGATCCGACGAACGGCGCCGCCGTATCTTGCCATGCTCTCGCCACCTCCCGCGCCAGACGGGCGCGGGCCTGCACAGGACCAGTGCGGGGTTCGGGGGGCCTGAAGCGCATATTAACCACATTCGGACCACACCAGGCAACGCCCGAGTCCTCGGCTGAGCGCGAGACGCGCGCCGGCCGCGGCACCTGGGCGCCGCCACGCCAGACTCGGCTTCTAGCGAAGGGATGAAGATGCGCGAGATCCGGAACTTCGGCAGGATCAAGGAAGTCATCGAGCTTCCGAACCTGACCAACATCCAGATCACCTCGTACAACAACCTGCTCCAACTCGGGAAGAGCGCCGCAGAGCGCGACGACACCGTTGGCCTGCAGGCTGCTTTCCGCGAGGTGTTCCCGATAGACGAGACCGAACGCGGTCGCCAGACCGACCTCGTCATCGATTTCCTAGAGTACCGCCTCGACCCGCCGGAGTACGGCCCGGACGAGTGCCGCGAGAAGGACCTCACCTACCACGCCGGCCTGTTCGCCAAGCTCCAACTCGTCCACAAGGACACGGGCCTCATCAAGGAAGACGAGGTCTTCCTCGGCGACCTGCCCCTCATGACGGACGACGGCTCGTTCATCATCAACGGTGCCGACCGCGTCATCGTCTCCCAGATCCACCGCAGCCCCGGCGTCTACTTCACCGAGTCGATCGTGGGCGTCAACCAGAAGCGCTACACGGCGAGCATCATCCCCATGCCGAAGCGCGGCCCGTGGATCGAGGTCGAGTTCGACAACTCCGGCGTGCTGTGGATGAAGGTCAACAAGCGCAAGTTCCAGTTCACCTTCCTCCTGCGCGTCCTCGGCTATTCCGACGTCCAGATCCGCGAGCTGTTCGCCGGCCACGAGTCCCAGATCGAGCCGACGCTCGAGAGCGAGGGGGCCGCCGGCATCACCCCGGACGAGGCCCTGCTCCGGCTCTTCACGGTCCTGCGCCCCGGCGACCCGCCCAAGGTCGACAAGGCGACTCAGTACCTCTTCGGGCTCCTCGCGGACCCCCGCCGCTACGACCTCGGCGCGGCCGGGCGCTTCAAGATGAACGAGAAGCTCAAGCTCGACTACCCGTCCAACACGCTCCTCGGGTTCCAGGACGGTCGCTTCGTCGACTACGGACTCGTGCCGACCCTCCAGTACCTCGTGCGCCTGCAGGCCGGCGAAGAGGGCTACCAGGTCGACGACATCGACCACCTCGGCAACCGCCGCATCCGCACCGTAGGCGAGCTCGTCGCCGACCAGATCCGCGTCGGCCTCGGGCGCATGGCGCGCGGCGTGCGCGAGCGCATGCTGCTCGGCAACCCCGACGCCGCTACGCCCCAGAAGCTCGTCAACAGCCGGCCGATCGTGGCCGCCCTGCGCGAGTTCTTCGGGCGCAGCCAGCTCAGCCAGTTCAAGGACCAGGTCAACCCGCTGTCCGAGCTGCGCCACAAGCGCCGGATCTCCGCCCTCGGCCCCGGCGGTCTCACGCGCGAGCGCGCCGGCTTCGACGTGCGCGACGTGCACCGCACGCACTACGGCCGCATCTGCCCGATCGAGACGCCGGAAGGCGCCAACATCGGCCTGATCACCTCGCTGGCCAGCTTCGCCCGCGTCAACGACCTGGGCTTCATCGAGGCGCCGTACCGGCGCGTAGTGAAGGGCCGCGTCACCGACGAGGTCGTGTACATCAACGCCCACGACGAGGACAAGCACCGCATCGCTCAGGCGAACACGCCCCTCAACGACGACGGCACGTTCGCGACGGAGACGATCGTCGCCCGCGATCTCGGCGACGCCGTGTTCCTGACGCCAGACGAAGTCGACTTCATGGACGTCTCGCCGAAGCAGATCATCTCGGTGCCGACCTCGCTCATCCCGTTCCTCGAGCACGACGACGCCAACCGCGCGCTCATGGGATCCAACATGCAGTCGCAGGCGGTGCCCCTCATCCGCGCCCAGGCGCCGTTCGTCGGCACGGGCGTCGAGGAGCGCGTGTCGCGCGACTCCGGCACCGTCGTGCTCGCGACCGAGCCCGGCACGGTCACCTACGTCGACGCCAACCGCATCGTGGTCGAGAACGACAAGGGCATCGAGCGCGAGTACCAGCTCACGCGCTTCCAGCGCTCCAACCAGAACACGAACCTGAACCAACGGCCCGTCGTCGACATCGGCGACCGCGTCGTCCCCAACCAGACCATCGCCGACGGGCCTGCCTCCGAGGTCGGCCGTCTGGCGCTCGGTCAGAACGTCCTCATCGCGCTCATGCCGTTCGACGGCTACAACTTCGAGGACGCCATCGTGCTCTCGGAGAACCTCGTGCGCTCCGACGCGTTCACGAGCGTGCACATCGAGAAGTTCGAGAAGGAAGCGCGCGACACGAAGCTCGGGCCGGAGAAGATCACCCGCGACATCCCCGGCCTCTCCGAGGCCGCGCTGCGCGACCTCGACGAGGACGGTGTGGTGCGCATCGGCGCAGAGGTGCGCCAAGGCGACATCCTCGTCGGTCACACGAGCTTCAAGGGGGAGAAGGACCCGACGCCAGAGGAGCGGCTCCTGCGCTCGATCTTCGGTGAGAAGGCCAAGGAAGTAAAGGACACGTCGCTCAAGGTGCCGCCTGGCGACGGCGGCATCGTGCTGCGCACGGTGCGTTTCCGCAAGGGCGACGCGGGCGTCGAGCTCAAGCCGGGCGTGCAGGAGATGGTCCGCGTCTACATCGCGCAGAAGCGTCGCCTGATCGAGGGCGACAAGCTGGCCAACCGCCACGGGAACAAGGGCGTCGTCGCCAAGATCCTGGCGCCGGAAGACATGCCGTTCCTAGCCGACGGCACCCCGGTCGACATGGTCTTCAACCCGCTCGGCGTTCCGTCGCGCATGAACCTCGGTCAGATCCTCGAGACCCACCTGGGCCTCGCGGCCCTCAAGCACGGCGTCTCCTACGTGACGCCCGTGTTCGACGGCGCGCGCGAGGGCGAGATCAAGGACCTCCTCGAGGCGTCCGCGAAGGCCGAGGCGGCAGCCGACGCCGCGGCCGGCTTCGAGCCGGACGCTCGCGCCCTCGAGGTCTACCGCCGCGCCGGCAAGCTCGGCATCATCGACCGCGACCTGACCACCACCGAGGCGCACGTCGCGCTCGCCCGCTCGGGCAAGACCGTGCTCTTCGACGGTCGCACGGGCGAGGCCATCGACGCGCCCATCGTGGTCGGGATCATGTACATCATGAAGCTCTACCACATGGTCGAGGACAAGATGCACGCCCGCTCGACCGGCCCTTACTCGCTCATCACGCAACAGCCGCTCGGCGGCAAGGCTCAGTTCGGTGGCCAGCGTCTCGGCGAGATGGAAGTGTGGGCTCTCAAGGCGCACGGCGCCGCCTACACGCTCCAGGAGATGCTCACCATCAAATCGGACGACATCGACGGGCGTAACGCCGCATACGAGGCGATCGTGAAGGGGAACGACGTGCTCGAACCGACCATCCCCGAGTCGTTCAAGGTGCTGGTCAAGGAACTGCACTCCCTCGGGCTCGACGTCACCGTGCTGGACGTCGACGACAAGCCCGTGAGCATCTTCGACGAGACGGGACGGCACTGGTGAGCGATTCCAACAGACACAACAACTTCCGGGGCGACGGGCCGCGTACCAAAGAGATCCGCGAGTTCACCCAGGTCAAGATCCAGATAGCTTCGCCTAAGCGCATCCGCGACTGGAGCTACGGCGAGATCACCAAGCCGGAGACCATCAACTACCGCACGCTCAAGCCCGAGCGCGACGGCCTGTTCGACGAGCGCGTCTTCGGTCCCGAGAAGGACTGGGAGTGCGCGTGCGGCAAGTACCGCGGCCAGCGCTTCGCCGGCAAGACGTGCGAGCGCTGCGGTGTCGAGGTGACGCGCGCGACGGTCCGCCGCTACCGCATGGGTCACATCGAGCTGGCTACCCCGTGCGCCCACATCTGGTACGTCAAGGACATCCCCAACAAGATCGGCGGGCTCCTCAACCTCTCCACCGCCCAGCTCGAGCAGGTCCTCTACTTCGCCAAGTACATCGTCACGGACCCGCAGGAGGCCCGCCTGCCCGACGGGCGGCCGCTCAAGCGCGGCGACCTGCTCTCCGACGACGAGTACCGCCAGCTGCGCTACGGCCTCCAGGAGACCTACACGGTTTCCGGCGGCGAGGACGCTGTCATCCGCGACGGCGAGGCCGTCGAGCCGGGCCAGCAGCTCGCCAAGGGCGTCAAGGCCAAGATCGCCGGCATCGCGCAGTACCGCTTCCCGCGGCGCATCACGCTCGATTACCACGAGATGCGCGACGCGCGCATCGTGCTGGCCAAGAAGGACTGGATCGAGGAGGAGAGCTACGCCGGCGGACAGCCGTTCGCCGAGCTGTCCTCCGACCTGGTCGTCGCCAGTGAGGCCGAGGGCATCATCGAGTACCTCGCCATCGGCGAGGGCGGCATCCTCGCGCTGCACGACGCCGACACCGAGGAGGTCCTCGCCTCCTACCTCGTGCCCCAGGGGTGCGAGACCCTCGTGGCCGGTGGCGAGTTCGTCGAGCCGGGCACGGAGCTCTTCAAGGCCAAGGCCGGTACGACCCTGACGGTGCCGCAGGGCGCCTCCGCCACGCTGCGCGCCAGCAAGGCGAAGGGCACGAACGTCACCGTGACGCTCAAGGTGGAGTGGGACCGCTCCGAGACGCACGACACGAACCCGACCATGCACGTCCTCGTTGGCGACGGCGCCACGGTGCGGCCGGGTGAGAAGGTCGTCGGGGCCATCGACGCCGCGCAGGAGATCACCGCCGCGGCCTCCGGCAAGGTGCGCCTCTCGCATCCGGCCAGCATCATCGTGTCGCGCGCACGCGTCTACCCCTACAAGGACGAGCCCATCGTCGTCAACGGCGACCGCGTCCGCATCGGCGACGACCTAGCCGACGACGGCCGCATCAAGTCCGAGATCGACGGCCGCATCAAGTCCGAGATCGAGGGCCGCGTCGAGATCGACCTGGTGAGGCGTCAGGTGAGGGTCATCGAGAGCTACGACTTCGAGGCCAAGATGGGCGCCGAAGCGATCAAGGAGCTCCTCGACCACATCGACCTCAAGGTGTTGGAGGCCGAGCTGGTGGAGGAGATGGAGTCCACGAGCCGCCACAAGCGCGCCAAGGCCCGCAAGCGGCTCGAGATCGTGCGCGCCTTCCTCCAGTCCGGCGCGGGCGACAGCGAGAACAAGCCCTCCTGGATGATCCTCGATGCCGTGCCCATCATGCCGCCCAGCCTGCGGCCCATGGTGCAGGTCGAGGGCGGGCGCTTCGCCACCTCCGACCTGAACGACCTCTACCGCCGCCTCATCAACCGCAACAACCGCCTCAAGAAGCTCATGCAGCAGGGCGCCCCCGAGATGATCGTGCGCAACGAGAAGCGCATGCTTCAGGAGGCCGTCGACGCCCTGATCGACAACGGTCGCCGCGGCAGCGCCGTCGTGCACCCCGGTTCCGACCGCCCCCTGCGCTCGCTCACCGACCTGCTCGGCGGCAAGCAGGGCCGGTTCAGGCAGAACCTGCTCGGCAAGCGCGTCGACTACTCCGGGCGCTCCGTCATCGTCGTCGGCCCGCAGCTCCAACTCCACCAGTGCGGCGTGCCCAAGCGCATGGCGCTCGAGCTCTTCAAGCCGTTCCTCTTCAAGAAGCTCGAGGAGCGGGGCATCGTCTCGAACATCAAGAGCGCCCGCAAGATGCTGGAGCGCTACCGCGACGCCCGCGACGAGGTCTGGGACGCCCTCGAAGAGGTCATCAAGGACCGCGTCGTCCTCCTCAACCGCGCCCCGACGCTCCACCGCCTCGGCATCCAAGCGTTCGAGCCCGTGCTCGTAGAAGGTCAGGCCATCCAGCTCCACCCGCTGGTGTGCGAGGCGTTCAACGCGGACTTCGACGGCGACCAGATGGCCATCCACGTGCCGCTGTCCGTCTACGCGCAGTCCGAGGCGCGGCTCCAGATGCTCTCGAGCCACAACCTCCTGAGCCCGGCGCACGGCAACCCGAACGTCCAGGCGACGCGCGACATCATCCTCGGCCTCTACGTCCTCACGCAGCTCCACCGAGGCCACCGCGGCATCGGCGCCGAGTTCAAGGACCACGAGGCGGCGCTTGCGGCTTACGAGCGTGGTGAGGTCGACCTCAACTCCGACATCACGGTCGCCGGCAAGCCGACGAGCGTCGGCCGTCTCATGTACCACTTCGGCAGCGTCGACGAGGCGCTCCTGGCCGTCGCCGAGCACCGCATCGACATGCAGGACGTTGTCACGGCCCGCGTCGACGGCGAGTTCGTCGAGACGAGCCCCGGGCGGCTCCTGTTCGCCAGGATGGTCAAGGAGACCCTGGAGGCCGGCGGCGAGGTGCCCCGCGACCTCCTGCGCTACGACACCGTCTACGAACGCGGCGCCCTGCGCGACCTCGTCGTAGAGACGTACAAGCGCCTCGGTGTCGAGCGCACGGCCGCGCTCCTCGACGGCCTCAAGCAGTACGGCTTCGAGCTTTCCACCACGTCGGGCATCACGATTGGGATCGACGACGTCGCCATCCCGCCCAAGAAGAAGGTCATCCTCGAGGAGGCCGAGGAGAAGCTCGCCAAGATCAACGCGGGCTTCCAGCGCGGCTTCGTCACGGAGGCCGAGCGGTACCAGCAGGTCGTCCGCCTGTGGAACGACACGACGGAGAAGGTCAAGGACGCCGTGTTCGAGAACTTCCAGACGACCCAGCCGTTCAACCCGCTCTTCGTCATGGCCCAGTCGGGCGCCCGTGGCAACCCCCAGCAGATCCGTCAGCTCGCGGGCATGCGCGGTCTCATGGCCAACCCGTCCGGCGAGACCATCGAGCTGCCCATCCGCGCGAACTTCCGCGAGGGCCTCGACGTGCTCGAGTACTTCATCTCCACGCACGGCGCCCGCAAGGGCGGTGCCGACACGGCGCTGCGCACGGCGGACTCCGGCTACCTGACCCGTAAGCTCGTCGACGTCGCCCACGAGGTCGTGGTGCGCGAGGACGACTGCGG
>JBDZVI010000089.1:0-1212 GCA_040255585.1 Deinococcaceae bacterium | reverse complement strand
CATAGCCAGGAGGCCTGAGGCCCCTAACGCCGGGGGCGGGAGTTGGGAAACCGCGGTAGCTCGGCAAGCCGCTGGCCAGTAACGCTCCGGCTCGACCACGCCCGGTGGCCGGCCCCCCGCAGGCGCCACATATGAACAGCCATTCATATATAATCGCCTAGGGGGATGGAGCCAACTGCCGTGACCGTTACCTCCCTCGACCTACAGAGCCTCCTCCCGGGGCACGCCCCGCGCGAGGACGCGTGCACCGCGCGCCTGGTCGCGGCCGTGACGGCCCTGCGCGGAGTCGTCTCCGCGGACTTCCGCACCGACGGCAGGCGGAGCGCGTTGAGCGTCGAGCACGACCCCGCGGTCGTCGACCGAGACGAGCTCTCCGCTCTCGCCCGCGACGCCGCGCTCGCGGTCTCTACGCGCTTCGTCCACCGGGAACTCCTCCTCAGCGGTCTGCACTGCTCCGACTGCGCGGCCAAGGTCGCGACCGTGACGCGCAAGCTGGACGGGGTGTTCGAGGCCGACGCCAGCTTCGCAACCGAGAAGTTGCATCTCGGGCTCGACACGGCAACCTCGGCGGCGTCCGAGATGCTGTCACGCGTCGCGTCGGAGGTCGAGGGCCTCGGCTACCGCGTCGTGCGAGACGACTCCGGCGTAGCGACCCTCGCTCCGCCGCTGAGGGGTGGGCCGGGCGGGGCGGGCGGGGTGCGCGCCGCGCCCGGCCCCGGAACCGCCACCCGGCACGACCACGCTCACGCTCACGCCGCGCAGCCCGACGCCGCCGGAGCCGCCGGCACGACGCGGTTCGCCCTCCGCAGGCTGCCAGCCGACCTGAGGCTCAGCCTCGTGGCCGGCGTCTGCCTGGCCGCAGGGTTCGCCCTCCAGACCGCCGGCGCCCCCCTGCTCGCCTGGCTGCCCGCGTACCTGGCCGCCTACGTCGCCGGCGGGTGGCATGCGACCAACCACGCCGTGCGGGCGGCGAGGCGGGCGCGCTTCGACATCGACCTGCTCATGGTCGTGGCGGCCCTCGGCGCCGCCAGCCTCGGGTCGTGGGCGGAGGGCGCGCTCCTGCTCTTCCTCTTCAGCCTCGGCCACTCCTTGGAGCACCTCGCCATGGACCGGGCTCGCGGCGCCATCCGCGCCCTCGGGGGGCTCACCCCGAAGACCGCCAGGGTGAGGCGCGACGGGGTCGAGGCCGAGCTCCCGCTGGCGCGGCTGCTG
>JBDZVI010000088.1:0-11160 GCA_040255585.1 Deinococcaceae bacterium | reverse complement strand
GGCAACGAGTTCATCGCCATGCTCAAGGACACGTCGCTCCTCTCGGTGCTCTCCGTGCGCGACATAACGCAGCGCGCCCGCGAGTTCCAGGCGGCGAACTTCGAGGTGTTCCCGCCGTTCAACACGGTGGCCATCCTCTACATCGTCCTTACCCTGATGGCGTCGTCGCTGGCGAAGTCCGTCGAACGGCGCACGAGCTGGACGCGCTAGGCGCCGTTCCGGCTTCCGCCAGGTAAGACCCCCTGACGCCGCGGGGCGCCTTGCTAGACTCGACCCATGCAAGAGAACCCCGTCGCACACGTCGACCTCGCCGTGCTGGAGAGCAACTACCGGATCGTCAGGGAGCACGTCGCACCCGGCGTCGCCACGATGGCGATGGTCAAGGCCGACGGTTACGGTCACGGCCTTCAGGCGGTAGGGAGGCGCCTCGAGGCGGCCGGCAGCGAGTGGTTCGGCGTGGCGGCCCCCGGCGAGGCGCTGGCGCTGCGCGACGCGGGGGTCGGCTCGAGGATCCTGCTGCTGAGCCCCATCATGGACCCAGGGCTGATAACCCGCTTGTGCGACCTTGACGTGGCGCTCGTCGCGACCGACGAGGCCTCCGTCGAACGTTACCTGGCCGCCGACCTCCCGCGGCCCCTGCGACTGCACGTCAAGGTGGACACGGGTATGGGGCGGCTGGGTCTGCCCCCCGCCGGCGCCGCGAACGTGGCGGAGAGCGTCGCGCGCGCGTCGGGCTTGGAGCTGGAGGGCCTCTGGACGCACTTCAGGGACTCCGACGGTCCCGAGCGCACTACGACCGACCGGCAGATCGAGCGCTTCGTCGAGGCGCTCGACGAAGCGGCTGGCAAGGGCCTCGAGGTCCCGCTGCGCCACGCCTGCAACTCGGCCGGCATCCTGGCCTATCCTGAGGCGCACTTCGACATGGTGCGGCCCGGCATCCTCCTGTACGGCTACGCGCCGAGCGACGCCTTCGCGGGGGTCGAGCCCCGCGTGAGGCCCGTCATGCGGTTGAGCGCGCCCGTGACGTTCGTGAAGCGCGTGCCGGCCGGCACCAGCGTCAGCTACGGGCAACTCTGGACGGCCGCCGAAGAGTCGACGCTCGCGACGGTACGCATCGGCTACGCCGACGGCTACCCGCGCATGCTGACCGGCAAGGCCTGGGCGAGCCTGAACGGCACGCGCTGCGCGGTGGTCGGGCGGGTGTGCATGGACCAGCTGCTAGTGGACGCCAGCACCGCCGGCGCCGTGGCCCCCGGCGACCGCGTGACCTTGTGGGGCGGCGACGGGCCGAGCGCCGATGAGCTGGCCGCGCAGCTCGGCACGGTGTCCTACGAGCTCATCACACGGGTGATGCCGCGCGTCGAGAAGGAGTACGTCGGCTGACGCCTCAGCCTTCCGCTGCCTCGACCGCGACGGGGGTTTCCGCTTCGACCTCATGCGCCTGCGCCTCGGCCGGCGGGCTCTGCTCCACTATCGGCGTCGCGATCACGCTGATCACGCGCCGCTCGTCCGCCTCGTCCACGACGAACTTGACCCCTTGGAAATCGACCTCCTCGCCGACCTGGGGGATGCGATCCAACTTGTCGATGAGGAAGCCGGCGACCGTGTCGTAGTCGCCGTTCGGGTCGAACGAGAGCTTGAGGGCGTCGGCGATGGTCTCGATGTGCGTGCCGCCCTGGAGGCGGAAGCTGCCGTCCTCGAGCGCGACGACGTCCTCCACCTCGTCCTCGTCGGTCTCGTCGTAGATCTCCCCCGTTATCTCCTCGATGATGTCCTCGAGGGTCACGATGCCGGAGGTGCCGCCGAACTCGTCGATGACGACGGCCAGATGGTTCTTGCGCACGCGCATCTCGCGCAGCAGGCTCATGACGGAGAGGGTCTCCGGAACGTACTGCACGGTCGTCATGAGGTCGACGACCTTGGTCTTGACGAGGGCGTCGGGGCGGCCGAGGTACGGCAGCAGGTCGCGCGCGTAGACCATGCCCTTGATGTCGTCGACGCCCTCGCCGTAGACGGGGAGGCGGCTGTAGCCGTGCTCGGTGACGACCGCCTGGAGCTCGCGCAGGTCGGCGTCGGCCGAGATGCCGACGACATCGACGCGCGGCGTCATGACCTCCCGCACGACGGTCTCCTCGAGGTCTATGACCCCTTTGATCATGGCCTGCTCCTGCGCCTCGATGACGCCGGACTCCTCGGCGTTCTGGAGCATGAGGCGCAGCTCGCTCTCGGACATGAGCGCGGCGCTGTTGGGTGTGATGCGGAAGACGCGCAGGAACTGGCCCGTCAGCCAGTTGAAGGCGAGGCCGAGCGGGTACAGGACGACGGACAGGGCGAAGACGGGCCGCAGCACGAGCCGCGTGACCCTGACCGGGTCGTGCGCCGCGATCGACTTCGGGGCGAGTTCGCCGAACAGGAGGATGAGCACGCTCGTGACGCAGGTGGCCAAGACCAGGGCGCCGCCGAGGCCGACGCCGAGGGCGGCGGCGTTGCGCAAGAGCAACTCGGTGACGAGCACGGCCAAGCCGGCGTTCACCAACGTGTTGCCGATGAGCAGCGTGCTTATGAAGCGGGCGGGGTTGCGTTCGAGGATGGCGAGGGCGCCGGACGGCTCCGCGCCGTCGTCACGCAACCGTCGCAGCTTCCACTCGCCGACGGCCGTGAGGGCCGTGTGGGCGGTGGAGAGGAACGCGGAGGCCAGCAGGAGCACGATCATCAGCGCGACCTGGAAGGCGGTGACTGCCGGGGCGGCGGCCGACATGGTGGACGGCGCCTGGGCGGACGCCAAGCCGGAGGCTGTGAGGATGAGTAGGGATAGTGGGGCGCGCGCTATGCGCCGCGATCGGTCCGGAGGGTTGTCTTCCATCGATTGGGCGGATTGTAGCACGGGGGCGAACGACGCCCCGAGCCCGCGCGACGCCCGTCCGGACACGTCGCGCCGGTCATCGCGGCCGTCATCGCGGCGGTCATCACGCTGGTCCCGGACGCCCATGCGCGCTCGGGCCCGCCACCGCGGCGCCCTGTCTGACGGCCGCGCGGACCGCGGTATGCTCCCCCCACGTCATGGCAACCATCGTCGTGGAAGGACCGATCGGAGTCGGGAAGACGAGCCTCGCGCGCTACTTGGCCGAGGATCTCGGCGCGCGCCTGCTGGTGGAGGTCGTCGAGGAGAACCCCTTTCTCGCCCAGTTCTACGAGGATCCGGCTCGTTACGCGTTCCAGACCGAGACGTTCTTCCTCCTCTCGCGCTTCAGGCAGCACTCGGACATCGCGCAAGCGTCGATGTTCCAGCGGCACACGGTGGCCGACTACGTGTTCGACAAGACGTTCCTCTTCGCCTCCCTCACCCTGGAAGGCGCCGAGTTCGAGCTCTACTCCGACCTCTTCCACCAGCTCCGTTCACGCCTCCCAGCGCCTGACCTGATCGTCTACCTGCGCGCGCGGCCCGAGCTGCTGCTCCAGCGCATCGCCAAGCGAGGCCGGCCCTTCGAGACCGACATCCAGGCGTCCTACCTGGAGCGGATCTCGGTCGCTTACGACGACTACTTCGCCAGCGCCACCGTTCCGGTCCGGACGGTGGACGCCGAGGCCATCGACTTCGTCGCCAACGAGGGCGAGCGCGCGGCGCTCCTCGGAGACATCCGCCGTTGGGCAGGGATAGCGTGAGTCAGGACGGCATCTACGTCGCGGTGGCCGGCAACATCGGGGCGGGGAAATCGAGCCTCACCAAGGTCCTGTCGGCGCGCTACCACCTGTCGCCCGTTTACGAGGCGGTCGACGAGAACCCGTACCTCGAGGACTTCTACTCGGACATGCGCCGCTACGCGTTCCACTCCCAGGTCTTCTTCCTGGCGGCGCGCCTCAAGCAGCACCTGCGCGAGGTCAACCCGGGCAGGCGCGTGATCCAGGACAGGACCGTGTACGAGGACGCGGCCATCTTCGCCAGGCTGCTCCACGACGACGGCGTGATGGACGACCGCGACCACGCCTCTTACCGCACCCTCTACCACGCGGTGCTGGCCGCCCTCCGCCCTCCCGACCTCCTCATCTACCTGCGGGCCGGCTTGGGCACGCTCAAGCGCCATATCGCGCAGCGGGGGCGGGCCTACGAGGCGAACATCGAGGACGGCTACCTGTTGCGCCTGGGCGACCTCTACGAGCGCTGGGTGGAGGACTACTCCCTCTCGCCCGTCGTGGTGATCCCGGCAGACGATCTCGACTTCGTCAACGACCAGGCCGACCTCAAGAAGGTGCTCGACCTGCTGGAGCGGAGCGGGCTGACGGCCCCGGTCGTCAGGTGAGCCGGTCGCCCCTCTGGGACGACGGTCCCGGACCCCTCTCCCTCGGCGAGCTGTGGCGCGGCGCGCTCGCGACGGGCCCCTCGTCGGTTCCGCCGCTGGAATCGGTTATACAGACCGATAAGTCTATTGATCTGCCGACGATCGAGGCGACGCCGATCACCGCCGTCGTCCAAGATCACCGCCTGGTGAGGCCCGGCGCCATGTTCGTGGCGCGGCGCGGGGCCAAGTTCGACGCCCACGCCCTACTGCCCGCGGCGGCCCGCGGCGGCGCGGGCGTGCTCGTAGGCGAGCTGCCGTGGGCGGAGCTACCTTTGGCAGACCCCGCCGAACAGCCGGCCGCCCCTTACCTCAGGGTTCCCAACACGCGCGCCGCGCTCCCCCACCTGGCCGCGGCGTTCGAGCGCCACCCCTCCTCGCGCCTACGGGTGCTCGGCGTGACGGGGACCGACGGCAAGACGACGACGAGCTACCTCCTGCACTGGCTCCTGCTCGAAGACGGCGCGGCCGCGCTCCTCAGCACGGCCGGAATCCGCCTTGGCGAGGCGGAGCTGGAGCCGCTGAGCGGCCACTTCACCACCCCGGAGGCCACCGAGGTGCAGGCGCTCCTCGGGCGTTTCCTCAGGGGCGGTGCGAGCCGCGTCGTGTTGGAGTCGAGTTCGCACGGCTTCTCGCTCCACCGGCTCGACGCCGTGGAGTACGCCGTCGGCGTGGTCACCAACCTGACCCCCGAGCACCTCGACCACCACGGCACCTTGGACGAGTACCGCGATGCGAAGGCCACGCTCGTGCGCCGCGCGGCAACGGCCGTGGTGAACCTCGACGACGAGCACGCCCCCTACTTCCTCGCGGAGGCGCGCGCGGCCGGCCGCAAGACGGTCACGTTCGGCGCTTCGCAGGGCGCGGATGTGCGCATCGGCCGGGTGACCAGCATGCCCGGCAGGCTCGAGTTCGAGCTCGCGGTCTTCGGCTTACCGCTGGTGGCGAGCCTCCCCATGGTCGGCTCCTTCAACGCCTGGAACGCCGCAGGGTCCGTGGCGGCCGCGGCGCTGGAGGGCGCGCGGCCGGAGGCGGCCGTTGCGCGCCTCGCGACCTTCCCGGGCGTGCCCGGGCGCATGCAGGTCGTTCAGGCCGAGCCGATCACGGTGATCGTCGACTTCGCGCACACCGCGCCCGCGCTCGCCAAGGCCCTCGCCGCCGTGCGCGGAGCGGGCGGCCGGCTCATCGTCGTGGTCGGCGCGGCGGGAGAGCGGGACCCCGGCAAGCGCGCGCCCATCGGCCGGGAGGCGCGGCTCGGGGCCGACGTGGCCGTGTTCACGGAGGAGGACTCGCGTTCCGAGAGCATTGACGCCATCCTCGCCGAGATCGCGGCCGGCGCCGCTGCGGCGGGCGGCCGTGCTGGCGTGGACTACCTCCTGGAACCGGACCGGCCAACGGCCATCCGCCGCGCCGTCCGGCTGGCCCGGCCCGGCGACGTCGTGCTGCTCGCGGGCAAGGGGCATGAGCGCACGCTGGAGCGCGCGAGCGAGACGCTCGCGTGGGACGAGGCGAGCGAGGCCCGCGCCGCCCTGGCCGAGCTGGGGGGCTGAGCGACCACGCGCCTTTAGCGCATTCGCTACAGTTGGCGCATGCGAAGACTCGTCACCGACGGGGGCGTGACGGCGTGAGCGCCGAACCGCGCGCCCTCGACATGATCCTGGCCAAGCGCGCCGGCCGCGCCCACTCGGCGGCCGAGCTCGAGGCGTTCCTGGCCGGCTACGTGAACGGAACGGTGCCCGACTACCAGGTGGCGGCCTGGCTGATGGCCGTGTGCTGGCGCGGCATGACCGACGATGAGACGGCGGCGTTGACCATGGCGATGGCTCGCTCTGGCGACGTGCTCGACCTCGGCGACCTGCCGAACACGGTCGACAAGCACTCTACGGGCGGCGTGGGCGACAAGACCACGCTCGTGCTGGCGCCGCTCCTGGCCGCGCTGGGCGGCACCGTCGCGAAGATGAGCGGGCGCGGGCTCGGGCATACTGGCGGCACCGTCGACAAGCTCGAGAGCATCCCCGGCTTCCGCGCGAGCCTGAGCGACGAGGAGTTCAGGCGCGTGGCGCGCGAGGCCGGCGTGGTCGTGACCGGGCAGTCGAAGGACCTCGCCCCGGCGGACGGGCTGCTCTACGCGCTGCGCGACACGACGGGCACGGTCGAGTCGTTGCCCCTCATCGCCAGCAGCGTCATGAGCAAGAAGCTCGCGGGCGGTGCCAAGTCCATCGTGCTAGACGTCAAGGTCGGCAGCGGCGCGTTCATGAAGACGCTGGACGACGCGCGCGCGCTGGCGACGGCCATGGTCGCGATCGGGAGGCTCGCCGGGCGCAACGTCCGCGCCATCCTGTCGGGGATGGGGCAGCCCCTCGGGCGGATGGTCGGGAACGCCATGGAGGTCGAGGAGGCCGTCGCCTGCCTGCGCGGCGAGGGCCCGACCGACCTCCTGGAGCTATGCCTCGTGCTCGCCGAGGAAGTGCTCACGGCCGCCGGGCTGCCGGCTTCGCGCGCGGCGCTCATGGAGGCCGTCGCGAGCGGTCTGGCCTACGAGCGGTTCGAGCGCTGGATCGCGGCGCAGGGCGGCGACGTCACGAGCCTAGGCAAGCTCGAGCGCGCGCCGGACGCGTACGTGGTCCGGGCGACGCGCGCGGGCGTGGTCGGCAAGCTCGACGCCCTGGCCATCGGCCGCGCCGCCGGCGTCCTTGGCGGCGGCCGCAGCAAGAAGGGCGAGGCCATCGACGCGGGCGTCGGCGTCGAACTGCACGCCAAGGTCGGCGACCCGGTAGCGGCCGGCGACGCCCTCGCCACCGCCTGGCACCGGGGCGGCCGTGGCCTAGAGGCGGCCACCGCCCTGCTCGAAGACGCCTACGAGATCGGGGAGTCGGGCGAGCCCGAGCCGCTCGTGTTCGAACGGGGCATCGGCGGCCTAACCAACGCATGACGTCCGGCCGGCCCACCCGCAGCCGGCCGGACACGCGCTACCCAATCCGGTGCCCGCTCACTGGCTCGGGCCTACCGCTCACTGGCTCGGGTCCAGGTAGCCTCCGTACGGATAGTCGATAGGAAGCGACGCGCCACCGATGACGCGCGAGGGGGCCACGTCGCCATCGAGCGTCGACGCGGCGTCGAACACCTTGATGTCGTCCGCGTCCGCATCGATCACGACGAGCCGGTCGTTGGCCAGATCGTAAGAGGCCTGGGAAGGCCCGATGAGCTGCGTCGCCGCGCCCGCGATATGCCTGGCGGGCGTCACCATGCCGTTGATGCTGGAGACGGTGGCGATCACGAACACGCCCTCTTCGGACTGGTCCGCCAAGTACAGCTCGTCGCGCCGGGCGTCGTAAGCGGCGCCCCAGATGTAGCTGAACGCGGCGTCGAGTTCCACGAGGCGATCAGGTGCGACGTCGCCGTCGACCGTCGACGCGTTGTCGTAGACGCCGACCTGCCCGTTATTGTTCGAGACGAAGAGCCGGTCGTTGGCGACGTCAAGGTTCACGCGCGTGTCGTAATCAAGAACGAGGAGTTCCACGGTCGGGCCCGCCAGCACGCGGTCCGGCTCCTTGCCGTCCGGCGCCGTCGAGGCGTCGTCGTACGCCAGCAGCGCGTACTCCGTCGCTACGTACAGGATGTCCCTCTCCACGTCGTAAGCCAGGCCGGCGGGGTTCTCGCGCCCCGACGTCGAGAAGCCGGTGGCGGTCACGGCGCCCGAGGCGCTCGACACGTCGTCGACCCTGAAGACGTTGGTCCCCGTCTGCTGGACCCCGATGAAGGCCGCATCGTGGCTCGGCGCGACGACCATGCCGTAGTAGTCGTTAGACGGGTCGACGCCATCGATCTGGAAAGTGCGATCCGGCGCGATGTCGCCGTCCGCGCCGTCCATGTCGTTGTAGACGTACACGCCCGCGTCGAGCACGTACAGGGTGCCGGGTGCCGTGATGGTGACCTTGGCGTCCGCCAGCCTCGCGGGATCGGCGGCCAGGGCGGCGGCCACCGTCACGACCGGATCGGTAGGGACCCTGGCTGGCGCCTGGTAGTCGCCATCAGCGACCGTGCCGACGGCCGCCGACCCGCCGACCGACCCGTTCACCGACCACACCACGGGGCCGTCGAGGTTGCGAGTGTCGAAGTGCACGAGTGAACCGACCTTGGCCTGGAGCGGCCCGGCCGGATCGAGAGCGGGCGTGGGCAACGGCGGCGGGGTCGGGGTCGCGCAGCTCGCCAGCGCCGCCAAGAGCGCGGCTGCGGCTAAGACGTGAACGGGGCTGCCGATCCTCATAGGCAAGTACCTCCTGATCCGAGCCACCCTCTCCCCCCGTCGCATGGGCGGCACAAACTCACCAACGGAACAACCACTAGGACGATAGTCCGAGGACTCGCGGCGGCATGTGAAGCTTCGGACGCCTGCGGGAGTTTGACATCTGCCCGCCCGGCTGCTAATGTCGTGCCTCCTGGGAGCGAAGAGCTCCCGACCGCGTTCGCGCGGCGTTCTTGCCACGGCGGCGCAGCCGCGGCGCCCGCGAGAGCGAGAGGAGTGAGGAGGTGAGCGATGGCCAAAGGAGATAGCGCGCCCGTCAGCGCGGCGCATGAGCCCGTCCGTGGGGCGCAGCAGGCCGACGTCATCGCCAGCCGCCGAACCCCAGCGTCCCTGATGCGCGGTAAGTAGCCGCCGCTAGGACATACGGCGCTCAGCGCGCCGCGCTACGGTCCCCGACAGTAACGCCTATAAAGCAACCTATCCCCCTACTCATGCCGTCTGCCGGTCGGACGGCCGTGCGCCTCGGAAGCCGCCTGACTTCCCTGGCCCGCCGAGGACTGGACCGCCGGAGCGCCCAGGAGGGCAGCCATCATGCTAGAGCTCAGCCGATCGAGACTCCGCGCCGCAGAAGAGCGCGTGAACCAACTGCGTGAGCAGGCCGCGGGTCGCGCCGTGGCACGCGCGGTCCTCGCGGACAAACGCCGGCGCGCCAGGGAGAAGGCGCTCGCCACCGTCCGCGCCGAGCTAGCCGAGCTGGAACAGCGCGCCGCGAACGCTTGGCGCCTACAACGGCACTCGCACCGCTCCGGTGGGGTCTAGGCGCCTGCCTGGTCCCCACCCACCTGTATGCTCGTCGCCAGACCCAACCCGGAGGACATAGATGAGCGCAGCCAAGCTTGCCCCCACCGACGCTGCCGTCGCCGCCCACCTGGACGCCGTCGAACGCCCGGAGCAGCGCGCGGACGCCGGCGTGCTCATCGAGATGATGCGCCGGCTGACCGGCCATGAGCCAAGGATGTGGGGGCCGAGCATAATCGGGTTCGGGCAGTATCACTACCAGTACGAGAGCGGTCATGAGGGAGACGCTCCGCTGGCCGCCTTCGCACCCCGCAAAGGCAACACGGTCGTCTACCTGACGCCGGCGCTCCTGGCCGACAACCCCGACCTGCAGCGGCTCGGCAAACACAAGGCCAGCAAAGGGTGCCTGTACATCAAGCGCCTGTCCGACGTCGACGTGACCGTGCTGGAGGGACTCGTGCGGGCCTGCACCGAGCTGACGCGCCGGCAGTACGGGGGATGAGACCCGGCCAGGAGCCACGCCGTTACACGGACCAGCGCTTCGTGGGCCTCACGACCGCCGAGCTGCCTCTGGAGAACGCCATAGTGATCGGCTGCGAGTTCGCCTCGTGCGACCTCACCGAGGCCTCGCTCAAGCGCGCCAACCTCTCCGAGTGCCGGTTCGCGGGCTGCGAACTCGCCATGTGCGACCTGACCGACGCGGTCTTCCAGTCCCTCGAGTTCTCCACCTGCCGGCTGACCGGCGCGCACTTCGAGACCCTGAGCCAGCTGCCCATCGTGCCGAGCGCCAAGTTCGACGAGTGCGACCTGAGCTACACGTCCTTCGCGCGCATGGACCTGAGGGAGTTCGTCTTCACTTCGTGCCGGTTCCTGGAGGCCGAGTTCACAGGCTGCGACCTGCGCGCCGTGGACTTCGGCGGCTCGGACCTAGCCAGGTGCGTGTTCGCGCGCAACGACATGCGCGGCACCGACATGCGCACGGCCCGCAACTACGTCTTCTCGCTCCAGCACAACGAGGTGCGCGGACTGCGGGCACGGCTGCCGGAGGCGGCCGCATTGCTGCTGGCGGCTGGGGTGGAGCTCGATTGACGGACACGGGGTCGGCCGGGCAACGTCCCGAACGAGCACGTGGCATAATGCCACCAGACACCAACGTGTCACGGCAGTGGGGCTTCGCCGTACCCAAACCTCGGATCTTCCGACAACGGTCCCTACCTGAAGAGCGCGGGCGCGCGTGGAGGTAGGTGGCTCTTAGATGCGCTGGAACAGACAACCGGGTCAGCTGCCGGAGGATCCCGACACTGTACAGACGACCGAGGGAGCAGGACGCACAGTCTGGCTGCGACCTGCGTTCCTCTGGCTCGTCTTCGCCGGCGGCACCCTAGGCACCGCCGCGCGCGCCGCGCTCGTCACCACGTTCCCTTCCGTGAACGGCGTGCCGTACACCGTGCTGGTCATCAACTTGTGCGGGGCCTTCCTCCTCGGCACGCTCATCGAGCAGCTGGTCAGGCGCGGTCCCGACGTAGGGAGACGCCGTGCCCTGCGTCTGCTCCTCGGCACGGGGTTCATGGGCGGCTTCACCACCTACAGCTCCCTGGCCACAGACACCGCCGTGCTGCTGAGAAGCGGCATGACCGTCTCCGGCATCGGCTACGCGCTGGCGACCGTGGTTCTAGGGGCCATGGCCACCGCGACCGGCATCGTCATCGCTGGACGGGCGGGGCGGCCCCGGCCGAGAGGCAAGGCGTGACCCCCCTTCTCCTGTTCTGCGGGATATCCGTT
>JBDZVI010000157.1:0-2140 GCA_040255585.1 Deinococcaceae bacterium | reverse complement strand
ACTGCCGCGCGTAGTTCCTGACCATCATCCCGGTCGCCGGTCGCATCCCCTGACGCTGGTAGAAGGGTTGGAGGTCCACGTCGCAGAGCAGGTCGATCATGTACAGGTGCTGCAGCTTCAGTAGGAGGCGTCGTACCAGTTCAGAGCCGATGCCACGCCCTTGGAAGGCGGGCAGCACTTCGAGCAGTGGGATGTAGGCGCTGAGCACGCCGTCCGAGACGGCCGTGACGAAGCCGACGACTCGCCCCGTGGTCTCGTCCTTGGCGAGCTCGAGCGCGTCGCTGCCCCGCAGCAGCCGCAGGTGCGTGTGGGGTGTTGGTGGCGTCGGCCAGTCGGCGAAGAAGCCGCGGAGCTGCTCGGCCGTGATGCCGGCTAGGTCGTCGGTATACGTGATCATGCCGGCACTATCGCAGACCGTGGGCGCGTGGTTCCGCCGTCGCGTCTCGGCGAGGACCGGTGGGGAACCGACGGCCTGAGGAGCGGTAGGCGGTACTATCCTGGAAAACGCGATGGGGGTGACGCCGTGGGCGCGACGCGGCCGCGGCAAACGATGAGCGATGACGCCAACGCACAACGAGTAAGCATCAGCGCCGCTCTAGGCGCGGAGATTCGGGCGCTCCACGAGGTGGTAGCGAGGCACGGCCTCTCGGCGGGCGGGTTCGTGGAGCGTGCGGGAGTCGCGGAAGGCGACAAGCTCGGCCAGTTGTCAGCGCTCGCCGGGGAGCTCCTCAGGTTGAGCGGCATCCTGCGCGACCGGGGCGAGGAGGGCGACGCCGAGCGCTTGAGCGCAGCCGCCAAGGAGCTCAAGGGCGAGATCGCCAAGAGCTGGCTGGGACGCGCGATGGTGGCGGCGTTCGTGGAGGACAGGGTCGTAGCGGCCCAACACGCCCGCCGGTGCCTCGACGCGATGGACTGGAGCCCCGGCTACGGACCGCCGAGCACCACCCATAGGTTGGCGATGGCTCAGTTGGTGGCCGACGCCTACATCGACAGCCTGCTCGGCGCGCAGCGGGGCGCGCGGGTGAGGAATATCCTCTACTGGCAGTGCTCGCTGCGGCCCCTGCCGGACGTCCTGGTCGCTGTGGGTCGGACGCGCCTGCTGGACCTCGGCGTGGTCGAGAACGACGGCACCAGGCGCCGGTACGCCGGTTACCTGGTCGATGCGCTCGTCCAGGTCGTCCAGCGCTTGCAGCATGACCCGGATGCGAAGACCGCCGCCGTGTTGCCCGAGGACGCCGAGGGGGACCATCGGGCGACGCGCCAGAGGTACGCGTTCGAACTGCTCCAGGCCGGACGGGACATCCTGCCGGAACACCTCGACTGCGCCTTCCACGCCGCGCGCTTCCTTGCTCTCAGGGCACTAAGCACCCCGGTCAATGGGCTCGACACTCGAAGCACGGTAGAAGGGACCGTCCTGATGAGCAAGTGGGCGCTGAGGTTGCTCGAGCGGTTCGAGAACAGGGAGGCCGGCGTTTACGTGACCGATGAGGATGCGATGTCGATCCTTGCCCCCGGCTATGTTGAGGAGTTGCACAGGCTCTTGACCAGGTTGCAGGCGCCGGAATAGGCCGGTGGACGAGGGCCTGCGTCACCGCTATGCGGAAGTCGCGGCCATCGCAAGATCCGTTTCCTCCTCAGCGCGATGTACCCGCACGTTCTTGCCTCAGCGCGTGAGAGCCATCAAGGCCGTTGACAAGAGACGCTATGCGCACGTTTGCCCCCCAGAGTCGGCTGAAAGCAAAATCCCCGTAGGCCGTGACCTACGGGGTGGCCGCGCAGCCTGTGAAGGCACGCGCGGGGAGGATGTTTCATGGTTTCCCACCGGAGGAGTCGGCGTCAAGCGGCCGCATCCACTCATTTAGTTTGTTACCGGGGCGGGTCCCGTTCAGTCGATGTTGGGTGCTACCGGAGGTTCTTACTCGCCATCGCTGTCCTGAGCCTGCGCGCACCGCCCGAGGCCCAGTAGAAGTCGCTGGCTGCACGATAGTTCATGGCAGCCCGATCCGGGCGAAACGCGCCCGGACACCATCTGGGGCGTCGGACAGCGCCTGTTCCAGCGCCCTCTTTTGTACCAGCCCCTGGTACAGAGCGCCCTGCACGGCGGTCGACAGGTGTTCGGCACTCAGGCTGGACGCAGCGG
>JBDZVI010000087.1:0-11840 GCA_040255585.1 Deinococcaceae bacterium | reverse complement strand
TCAGCACGAGGGTGCGGCCGAGCCGCTGGAGGAGCAGGTCGAGGACGGGCTGGCGGTTGGCGAAGGAGAACCCGAGGTCCCCCTTCGCCACGTTCACCAGGTAGAGCCAGAGCCGCTCGGGGACGCTCTTGTCGAGCCCGAAGTCCTGCCGCACCCGCGCCACGTACTCGGCCGGCGCGGGGTACTCGCCGATGAGCGACATGACAGGGTCGCCGGGCGCGAGGGCGATGAGGACGAAGTTGACGACGACCACGCCGAGGATGAGCGGCACGGCGTTGATCGCCCTGCGCAATGCGTAGAGCGCCAGGCCGTTGCCGCCGCCCTCAGCCGCCATGTCGCGCCACCTCCCGGCTTTACGCTAGGGCTGGGCGAACCAGAGGAACTCGAGCCCGTCGCGCTGGTCGAGGAGCGTGCGCATGCCGCGCAGGCTCCCGGAGGACGCCTCGGAGGCCAACTCGTCGAACATCACCATCACAGGCACATCGTTCGCGATGACCTCGTTGATCTGGCGGTAGTACGCCGCGCGCGCGTCCTGATCGGCGAGACCACCCGCCTGGCGCAGCCAGGTGTCCACGTCGGCGTTGGAGTAGCCGGTGGCGTTCACGAAGGGGGTGCCCGGAGCGGCGCTGGCGTAGATGCGGTGGTAGCCGATCGCCGGGTCGGCGTTCGAGGTGAACGACTGCATGGTGAGGTCGTAGTCGCCGCTATACACGCGGTCGACCATGACAGCGCGCTCCGCGGGCTGCAGCACGAGGTCGATGCCGACCTGGCGCAGTTGGTCGCGCATGATGTCGCCGGCGGCGCCGAACGCCCCGCGGGCCGAGTCGTACACGAAGCGCAGCTGCAGACCGCTCACGCCGGCCTCGGCGAGGAGTTCCTTGGCCTTCTCCGGGTTGTACGGGTAGCGGGTGCGGTAGTCGGTCGACTCGTCGTAGGCGTACGGGAAGCCTGCGCCGAAGGGGCCGGAGCCGGCCTGCCCGAGCCCCCCTTGGGCCTGCTCGACGACCTGCTCGCGGTCGACGGCGTACATGATGGCCTGGCGGACGCGCACGTCGTCGAGGCCGGGGGTGTTCGTGTTGATGAAGACGAAGTAGAGCGCCGGGATCGTGATGCCCGTCCACGTGTTCAGGTTCGGGTCGGCTTCGAGACGCGGCAGGTCGGCCGGCGGCATGTAGAAGCCCCACAGCAGGTCGGCCTCGCCGACCTCGAGGGCCGTGGAGCGCGCGACGTCCTGCGGCACGATGCGGAAGATGATCTTGTCCAGGAGGGCCTCGTCGAGGAAGTAGTCGTCGTTGCGCACGATCTCGACGCGCTCGCCGCGCACCCAGTTCGCGAACTTGAAGGGGCCGCTACCGATGGGGGCATCGTTGGCCGGGTTCGTGAGCGGATCCGTGCCCTCGAAGACGTGCTTGGGGAGGACCGGGGCGTCGAACACGGACAGGAGGCTCAGCAACGGCGCGTAAGGGTTCTTCAGCGTGATGACGACGGTCTCGGCGTCGGGCGCCTCGATGGAGGCGATCTGGTCGAAGGCCGTCTTGAAGCGCCCGTGGTTCGGCGCCTCGATCTCGAGCATGGAGTACACGACGTCGGCGCTGGTGACTGGCGTGCCGTCGTGGAAGTTCGCCTGGCGCAGCTTGAAGGTGTAGGTCAGGTTGTCATCCGACACCGTCCAGCTGCTCGCGAGGTCGCCTTCGGGACGCCCTTCCGCGTTGAAGCGCACGAGGCCGCTATAGATGTTGGCGCCGACGGCGGCCACGGGGTAGCTCGTGCTGATGCCGACGTTGAGGTGCTCCGGGTCGGAGCCGAGTATGACGATGGCGGTGCCGCCCTTGACGGGCGTCTCCTGCGCGGCGGCCGGAACGGCTAGTAGCAGCGCAGCGAACACGAACAGTGCGCGCTTGACGGTCGACCAGGTCATCGGGGAACCTGCCTTTCACTAGTGAGGATGCTCGGAGGGGAGCGGTAGCTCCCTAGTGACGAATCTAGCATCCGGGCGCCTCGTCGACGTGCGGGCGCGCGGGCAGTGCCTATCCGGAGTACGCCCTCTCGAGTTCGGCCACGTCAAGCTTGATCATCTTCAGCATGCTCTCCCTGACGCGGTTCGCCACCGCTGGGTCGGGGTCCGAGAGGCCGCGCATGAGGACCTTCGGCACGACCTGCCAGGAGACCCCGAACTTGTCCTTCAGCCAGCCGCACTGCGACTCCTGCCCACCGTCCGCCGTCAGGCGTTCCCAGTAGTAGTCCACTTCGGCCTGCGTGTCGCAGTCGATCGAGAGCGAGAAGGCCTCGTTGAGTCGGAAGTAGGGGCCGCCGTTGAAGAGGACGAGGCGCTGCCCACCCAACTCGATCGTGACGCCCGATGCGCTGCCTGGCCGTCCGCTCATGGATACCTGGCGTGCGTCGTCGAAGATGGCCAAGTAGAAGGCGGCGGCCTCCTCGGCTCGGTCCTCCAACCACAGGAACGGTGTCACCTTCTGCATGTCCCGCCTCCCAGCATGACCCCCGACCACGATAGTCAGCCGCCGCGCGGAGCAGGCCGGAGACGACACAGTGGGCTCGGGGCGGGCCACCACCAGATGCCACACATGCTTTCAGGACGACCCGGGAGCCATCAGTGCGGCGCGGCCGCCGTCGCAGCGGCGACTTCTTGAGCGCTCGCCTGACCAGGGACCTCGTCCAGCTTCACCAGCACCACGCCGGCGAGGATCAGCGCGCCGCCCAGCAACTGGATGACCACGGGGAGCTCGCCGAGGAGCAGCCAGGCCCACAGGACGGCGAAGAGCACCTCCGAGAGCCCGACGAAGGAGGCGACCTTGGACCCGAGGCGCCGCGCGGCGAAGATGCCCGCGACGTAGGCGAAGGCGGCCGCGAAGAGGCCCAGCGCCGCCACGTCGACCCACCAGGGCACCACGTGCCCGGCCAGCGCGACGTCGGACGTGTTCCACAGGAAGGGGACGATGCCGCTCCAGCCCGCCAGTAGCAACACGACGGCGCCGACGAGGAGGCCGCCGGAGGCCATGGCGATGGGCGGTAGGCCGCTACGGTCGTCCGCGGAGACGACGAAGAAGGTGGCGAGTCCGAACGCGGCCACCAGGCCCCAGAAGACGCCGAGCAAGTCGACCTGGATGGCGCCGAACACGTCCAAGACCAACACTAACCCGACGATCGCCAGGGCGGCGCCCGCCAACGTGAGGGGCCTCGGGCGTTGGCCGCGGCGCAGCCAGAGCCAGATCACGACGAGGATCACACCCAAGTACTCGATCAGGAGCGCGACGGCCACGGAGAGGCGCTCGACGGCCAGGAAGTAGGCCAGCTGACAGCCGGCGACGGCGACCAACCCGAAGAGCAGGACCGTGGGCCAGCCGCGCCGCAGCGTGCCCCAGCGACCGCGCATGGCCAAGGCGGCAGGTACCAGCAGTGCGAGCGCGCCGATCCCGACGCGCCAAGTGACGGCGCCGGCCGGCGACCAACCTGCCACTAGCAGACCCTTGGCGAGCGACCCCGACGTGCCGAACGCGGCGGAGGACGCCAAAGCGAGTGCCAGCCCCAACCAGTTGTAGCGGTTCATGGAAGCCTTCTCCCGAGCGTTCCGCGTCTATGGCCCGAACGTCGTGTGCGACGCCCTGAGTGAGGACCGCGCCGCGACCGCTATATTACGCGGCGGAGGACCCATGGAAGCAGGAGCACGGACGCAACTCTTCATCGAGCCATACCCGAGCGCCACGCCCGAGGTCGGGCTGTGGCTCGGGGGGTTGCAGCACATCAGACAGGCCCTCCTTCGCACCGTCGAGCGCATCGACGCCGGTGGCTTGGGCCAGGAGTTCATCGACTGGCGCGGCGTGAACGGCGACGACAACTCCGTCGGCTCGCTCCTCTATCACGTGGCCGGCATCGAGTTCGGGTGGCTCTACACGGACCTGCTGATGCAGGAGTTCCCGCCCTACGTGCTGGAGCTGTTCCCGTACCCCGACCGCGACGCGGACGGCGCCCTCCAGCACGTGCCCGGCATAGCCCTGAGCGAGCACGTCGTCCGTCTGAACACGTCGCGCGCGCGTTTCCTCGAGGTGGTCGGCGGGCTCGACCTAGCCGCGTGGCGGCGCATGGGCGAACCGGCCGGCGAGGAGTACGCCGTGACGCCGGAGTGGATCGTGTGGCACCTCATCGAGCACGAGGCCGGGCACCTGTACGCGATCAGGGGCACGGTGAGGAAGTGGCTGGCTCAGTCGTCGAGCGGCACGAACGCGACCGCCAACCGGTAGCGCCTCTTCCCGTCTCCCACTTCGGCCTCCGGCTCCTGCGAGCGACGCCATAGGTCGTAGAGGGTGCGCTGCACTTCGCGCGCTCGCTGCTCGGTCAGCGCGACGTTGGTCCAGAAATCCAAGGCCGGCTCGCGCTCCGAGTCCAGGAAGTCGACGGGGCTGAGCGCGTCCGGCGCGGACTCCATGAACGTCTCCCCGAAGTCGTTACGGTAGAGGCGTTGGCCGTCGAAGCCCCGCTCGCGCAGTCGGCGCGCCTGGATGGCGAGCCGCTCCTTGAGTTCGGGCATGAACTGCCGCCAGAGCCGCTCTTCCAGGCTCGCGAACGGCGTCAGCTCGTAGGGGATGAAGTAGGCGTCGTGCACGGAGCGGTAGAGCTTAATCGGGCGTCCTGCCCTGGGCTTCACGCGGGCCACCTCGAGCAAGCCTGCCTTTAGCAACACCCGAACGCGGTAGAGCATGGCGTCGAGCGTCAGTCCCGCCTCGGCCGCTGCCTCGCCGACCGAGCACTCACGCGCGAGGAACGGACGGAAGGCGTCGTCGTAGGCGGGCTCCGTGAGGAGACGCGCCTGCTCCGCGTTGGTCACCCTGTGGTAAGCGCGGTCGGCGGCGCCGCGGTCGCGGGCGGAGCCGGGGACGGGCTCGTTCCTACCTGACCGGTCCGGCGCCGCTGCGGAGGGCGCTCGCGAGTCGGATACCCGGGCCTTACCTTCCCTACCTGAATCAGCCTCTGTCATCACAAGTAGCGTAACCGCCACGCTCTGCCCATGAGCGTTCGCGCCACCTACTACCTGGTGAGTTCCCTCAACTGGTTCGCCAACGTCGTGCCCATGGCCGTCTCCGTCCTGTTCGCGCAGTCGCGCGGACTGTCGCTCGGACAGATCGGCGTCTATGGCGCGGCCTACTCCCTCACGATCGTGCTCCTGGAACTGCCCTCCGGCGCGCTGGCCGACACGTTCGGACGCAAGCGCACGTACCTGCTCGCGGGTGCGCTCGCTCTCGGCGCCAAGGTCCTGTTCCTCATGGCGTTCGACCTGGCCGGCTTCGTCGCCTACGCGCTCCTCTGGGGCACTGCGCGCGCCCTCAGTTCCGGGGCGCTGGAAGCGTGGTTCGTCGACGCGTTGCAGGCGCGCGAGCCGGACGCTCCGCTCCAGAGCGCGCTCGCGGCGGCGGGCTCGTACAACCTCGTCGGCCTCGCCGCCGGGACAGTGACGGGCGCGATGCTGCCCGGCCTCTTCGCATGGCTGCCGAGCGACGGCGCCGCGGTGCTCACCCCGCTGTCGGTAACGGTGATCGTCTCAGCGGCGGCGCAGGCCGCGGTCATCGCCCTCGCCGCGCTACTGGTCCGCGAGCCGCGGCCGGACGGGGAGAGGGTCGGTGGGCGATCCGGACTACGGTCCGCGCTCGCGGAGGTACGCACGGTCATGCTTGACGCGGCCGCCCTCACGCGCGCCAGCCGGCCGCTGCAGTTGCTGCTCTTGGGCGAGTGCCTGGTCGGGGTCGCGCTCATGACCTCCGAGACGCTCTGGCAGCCGTTCTTCGCCACTCGGATCAGCGAGGCGCGGCTCGGCGCGGTGTCGTCGGGCGTCGGAAACATCACGGCCCAGCTCCTCGGCACCTCCGCCGGAGCGGACGCGCGCGTGCTCGGGTTCGTGCTCGGCGGCAGCTTCGCGATGGGGGTGTTCGGCAACCTCGCAGCCACGTGGCTGACGAGACGCCTGAAGGGGCGCACCGCGTTGGCCGCCGGCATCTTCCAGGGCCTGCAGGCCACCGCCTTCGCCGTACTCGCATGGCAGACGGGCCTGATCGGCGCTACCGCGCTCTTCTGGCTGACCTACGTGATGCGCTCGGCCTGGTCGTCGCCCCACCTGGCGCTGTTCAACGCCGCGGTGCCGGCGGCACGCCGTTCCGTCATGCTCTCTGTGCTCTCGCTGGCCGGGTTCGCGGGCAGTTTCCTCGGCAGCCTGCTCCTCGCTCCGTTGGCCGAGGCGACGTCCATCGCGGCGGTCTGGTGCGTATGCGCGGGCGTGCTGGGCTTGGGCGTGGCGTTGTACCTGGCGCTCGACAGGTCGAACCGCGCCCCAGCCACGTCGCGCGGTCGCAGCCCAGTGGGTGAAGCGCGGGAGAACCCTTAGCCCGTCTCCGACACCCTCACCAGGTGTCGCCGCCACCGGGCGGTGGCCAGGCGCCAAGCATGCGCCGCAACAGGATGATCTGGCCGAGGTGATGCGCGTCGTGGATGAACATCGACATGGTGCTGGTGGCGGCCGACACGCTGCTCCCCTCCCGCACCGGACGCGTGACCGACGCCGGCTCCGCGACGACGGCGCGGTAGCGGGCGAGGCCGGCCATGTACTTCTCGACCATGCCGTCCCAGTCGGCGGCCGTCGCGCTCGGCCAGCCCACGGCGGCGGTCGCGACGGGCTCAGGTGGGGCGCCGTCCAGGATGGCCAGGTGCCGCTGCTGCCAGAACAGCATGTGCGAGAGCACCTCGGCCGGACTGTAGGGGCTCCCAGCCGGCCTCATGGCGGCCACATCGCCGCTCAGGCCGTCCAGGGCCCTATCGAAGGGCGTGAAGCCGTCGTGGCTCGCGTCGCTGAGGTGGTCGTACGCGGCCGCCACGGCGGCGGCAGGGTCGGGTCCTGGCACGGCGTGTGTCATGCACCAGAGCCTACAGCCGCCCGAGCAGCTCCACCGCCGCACGTGCGTACTCGCCTATCCACCGGTCGTAGATCCGCTTGATGGGCAGCGGCGCCAACGTCAGGACGCGCTCGCGCCCCGCCTTGCGACCGTTCACGAGAGCGGCCCGCTCCAACACGCGCAGGTGCTGCAGGACCGTCGTCCTGTCGAGGTCCGGGAACAGGTCGCAGAGCGCTCCCGTCGTCATGGGCGAGCGGCGTAGAGCATCCAACATCCGTCGCCGCGTGGCGGATGCCAGGGCCCTGAACACGAGGTCGTCGTCGGAGTCGTCGGGCTGCGCGGGCGCGCCGGTCGGCAACATGTGATATAAATGTAACATGTCAGTCTCTGAACGGTTGGAAAGCCTGTCCTTCACGGTCTCGGCGCGCGTCTCCCGTCCTCGCGAGGAGGTCTACGAGGCGGTCGCCGACCCCGCCCAGCTCTCTCGCTACTTCACGACCGGCGGAGCGCGCGGGCGCCTCGAGCCGGGCGCCGAGGTCTCATGGGATTTCCACGACTTCCCCGGCGCGTTCCCAGTCATGGTCCTGGAGGCGGAGCCGCCCCGCCGGATAGTCATCGAGTGGGGAGGGACCAACACGACCGATCTCTCCGGCCGCACCAGGACGACGTTCGAGTTCGAGCCGCTCGACGGCAACACGCGCACCCTCGTGACGGTCACCGAGTCCTCCTGGCTGCCGTCCGAGGCGGGCGCCAAGAGCGCCTTCGGCAACTGCGAAGGGTGGACAGGCATGCTGGCCGCGCTCAAGGCGTGGCTGGAACACGGCATCAACTTGCGCGAGGGGTACTACAAATAGCCTGCGGCCGGAACGCTCGGCCGTCCGACAGTTAGCGCGAAAGCACGGCGTAAGGCAAGCAGATGGGCGCGCCACTCCGCGGGTCGACCACGACGTCCGCCTCCACCTCGAACACTTCCCTGAGCAGCGCGGGCGTCACCACCTCGGCGGGGGCGCCCGTGGTCACGACACGGCCCTCGCGCAGCGCCACCAGGTGATGGGAGTAGCGGCTGGCCAGCCCGAGGTCGTGGAGCACCATGACGACAGTTCTGCCCTGGTCGGCGTTGAGGCGCTTGAGCAGCTCGAGCACCTCCAGCTGGTGCGCCATGTCGAGGAAGGTCGTCGGCTCGTCGAGCAGGAGCAACTCCGTCCCTTGCGCCAGGGCCATGGCGATCCACGCACGCTGCCGTTGACCGCCGGACAGGGAGCTCACCGGCTCGCCGCTCAAGTCCGTCGTGCCGGTGAGTTCCAGCGCCTCGGCGACGGCCTGCCTGTCATCGCGGGTCAGGCCGCCGAGCGTACGCCGCAGGGGGAAGCGGCCGTACTCGACGAGCTCGCGCACCGTCAGCCCCTCGGGCGCCTGGGGCTGCTGCGGCAAGACGGCAAGGCGCTTGGCGACCTCGCGCGTCGGCAAGGTGTGGATGGCGTGACCGTCCAGGTAGGCGGCGCCGGCTCGCGGGCGCATGAGGCGCGCCAAGGCCCGCAGCAGAGTCGACTTGCCAGAGCCGTTCGGGCCGATGATGGCCGTGACCTGGCCCCAAGGCAGGGACAGCGACAGCCCCTCCACGATCAGCCTGTCCCGATAGCCGAGCGACACGTCGCCGAACCGTAGGCGCCCGTCCGGCGCCTCCGCGCTCTTCGACCCGGCACCCTGTGGTCCGCTACTCCCTACTCCGACGCCCTTCAAGCCTTGCTCCTTCCGAGCAGATAGAGGAAGTACGGCGCGCCGACGGCGGCCACCATCACGCCCGCCGGCAGCTCCGTCGTGCCGAAGAGCGTGCGGCCCGCCGTGTCGGCCACCAGCACGAGCAGCCCGCCGAGGAGCGCGGCGGACGGCAGCAGGTTGGCATGCCGCGGACCGACGATGCTCCTGGCCATATGCGGGGCTATGAGACCGACGAACGAGATGCTACCGGCCAGCGCGACGGCGGAGGCCGACAGCCCGACGCTCAAGGCGAGCAGGCCGAGCCGCTGGCGCTCGACCGCCACGCCGAGGCCGGTCGCGACGTCGCGCCCGAACCCGAGGACGTCCAGGCGGCGCGCCTGCAGGAGGGCGAGCGGTACGAGGGCGGCCAGTAGCGGGGCGAGGACGCGGATGGGCGCCCAACCCTTGCCGGCTACGGAGCCGCTCTGCCAGGCGACGGCGTAAGCGAACACCTGGTCGTTCATGCGCAACGCCAGGAGGAGCATCACGGCCGACAGGCCGGCGGCCACCCCGACGCCGACGAGCAGCAGCCTGGTGGCCGTGACGCCGCCGTCCTTGAACGCGAAACCGTAGACGAGTAGCGCCGCCGCGCCGGCGCCGACGAAGGCCGCGACCGGTTGCGCCAGCGCGGACGCCTCCCGCACCGACACCGGCAACACGAGCAGCAGCATGACCCCGACCCCGGCACCGGCGTGGATGCCGACGATGCCGGGGTCGGCGAGGCCGTTGCCCGTAACGCCTTGCAGCAGGGTTCCGGACAGTGCGAGCGCGGCGCCGACGAGCACGGCGAGGAGCGCGCGCGGCAGCCTGAGCTGGCCCACGACCAGCTCCTGCTGGGCGGTCGCGTCGCCGAACAGCGCCCGGAGCACGTCCGCGGGGGCCACATGGAAGAAACCGAGGCCGAGCGCGATCACGAGGGCGGCAGCCAACACCAGTAGCAGCACGACGTTCGTAAGAGGGCCCCTCAACGTCATGCCGAGTGCCCGACCCGCCTGGCGTAGTAGAGCAGGAACGGCACGCCGATCACGGCCGTCAGCAGCCCGACCGGCGTCTCGAACGGCGGCCTGATCAGGCGGCCGACGCCGTCCGCCACCACCACGAGGAGAGCTCCGAGGAGGCCGGCGATGGGCACGACCTTGCGGTAGTCCACTCCAACGAAGTAACGCGCCAGATGGGGAGCCACCAGACCGACGAAGGCGACGTTGCCGGCCACCGCCACGGCCCCGCCCGCCAGGGCGAGGACAGCGAGAGTGCCGATCGCCCGGGTCGCGCGGAGCCGCTGACCAAGGCCGACGGCGACGTCGTCGCCGAGCGCCAAGACCGTGAGCCGCGGCGCGATCACGGTGGCCAGGACGGTCCCGGCCAGCCACCACGGGGCGAAGAGCAGCGCCTGCCGCCAGCTGGCGTTCTGCACGCCGCCGACCGAGTAGAAGAGCAGCCCCTGTGCGATGCCGTACAGGAGCACAAGGCCTGTAGTGAACGCGCCGAGCAGCCCCGACACCGCCGCCCCGGCCAGGGCGAGCCGCACGGGGGTGAGACCGGCCGGCGATAGAGCCCCTACCCCGAACACGAGCAGGGCGCCGACCGACGCCCCGACGAAGCCTGCCACGATCAGGGGCGTGTGGCCGAGGCCCGGGTAGACGGCCATGAGCACGACTAGCGCAAGGCTGGCCCCGGCGTTGAGGCCCATCAGGGATGGGCTCGCGAGCGGGTTGCGGGTCAGGCCCTGCATGAGCGCGCCCGCCATGGCCAACGCCGCTCCGACCATCGCGCCGACGACGGCGCGGGGCAGGCGCAGGCTGCGCACGACCTCGTGAGCCGTCGAGCCGTTGTCGGTGCCGAACACCGCCTCCCACACGGTGGCGGGAGGCGTGCGAACGGCGCCGACGGTCACGGACCAGACGCAAGCGGCCAGCAGCAGCAAGGCCAGCACGATCGCCCAGACCCGACCGCGCCGCCGGGGCATGGTCGTAGTCATCCTGGTCAGTCGATCACCAAGCGGGGCCGAAGCCCGGGGCGGCCGGCTGGTCGGTGAGGAAGCCGCTGTCGGTCATCTCGGTGAGGATGGCGTCGAGGGCCATCAGGCCGCGGGCGCGCGTCCAGTTGTCGCGGTCGAAGACGTAGACGCGGCCGGACTGCACAGCCTTGAGGCTCTGCCAGACGGGGCTCTCATGCCACTCGTCCGTCGAGGTCGTCTCGTGCGCGTAGCGGAAGACCACGATGGCCTCCGGGTCGATGGCGGCGAGCCCGTCCAGGCTCAACGAGAACTGCGTCTCGCCCCCGTTGGGCTCGAGGGCGTTGGTCCTGCCGACCATCTCGAGGAGGCTGCCGACGAAGCTGGCGTTGCTATGCGCCGTGAAGCCGTTCGCGAAGTCGACGGCCGCGACGAACTTCCCGGAGTCCACCGCGCTGGCGGCGGCCTCGGCGTAGGCGGCCTTATGGGCCGCGACGTCGGCCTCGGCCTGCGCACCCCTGCCGAAGACGCGGCCGATCTCGACGTACTGCGTCAGGACATCCTCGTAGCTGCCGCGCAGGCTGTTGAAGAGCAGGGTCGGGGCGATGGCGGAGAGTTGGTCGTACAAGTCGCCGTGGCGGGTGAGGTCGGCGATGATCAGGTCCGGCGCGAGGGCGACGATGGCCTCGAGGTTCGGCGCCGCGCGGGTGCCGACGGACGGCACGCCCTCGGTGAGCGCGTCGATGATGGGCAGCGGGTTGGCGTCGCGGGCCACCCCGACGGGCGTAACTCCCATGTTCAGCAGGGCGTCGACGAAGCTGAACTCGAGCGCCACGACACGGGTCGGCACCGCGTCGAAGGTGAGTTCGCCCCGCTCGTGGGCCACCGTCACGCCCTGGGCGTGGGCGGCGGCGAGCCAGGCTGACGCCATGAGGAGCACTAGGACGGAGCGGCGGAACGCGGCTTCGAGGGCTACGCGCATCTGGTTTCCTCTGTTCTGGGCAGCAGCGGCTGCCGGGGATGATTGGTCGAACGGAAGGCGAGCCCGCCATTCCATAGCATCTTACTCAGGATTAGTGGTCGCGCAAGCGCATACGTACAGCCACCGCACGAACGGGCTAGGGCGTTTTCGCACTACGTTGGGTGGTACTTCTGATGGGTAGGGCAGGGGTGGGGGGTGGGGGTGCTTCTTGGGAAGTGGGTACTCGTGCAACTAGCTGATTGCGCAACTG
>JBDZVI010000156.1:0-2263 GCA_040255585.1 Deinococcaceae bacterium | reverse complement strand
CGGGTGCCGGCGCGCACGAGGTGGTGATGGGTGGCGGCGACCGCCAGCAGCGACGGGATCGCCACCCGCCGCGCCGAGACCGCCCGGTCGCTGAGGATGAGGACGTTGACGCCGGAGGCGACCGCGTCGTGGGCCTCGTCGCAGACGTCGGCCAGGCGGCGCAGCAGGCCGTCGGGGCCGTCCTGCACCGGCCACGTGATGTCGATCGTGTGCGCCCGGAACCACGGATGCTCGAGCGTGCGCAGCGTCTCGAGCTCCCCGTTGCGCAGGATCGGCTGGCGCATGACGAGCTGGCGGGCGTGCTCGGGCGACTCCTCCAGGAGGTTGCCCTCGGCGCCGACCGCCGTGGCCAGCGACATGACGATCGACTCGCGGATCGGGTCGATCGGCGGGTTGGTCACCTGCGCGAAGAGCTGCTTGAAGTACGTGAACAGCGGCGGGCGCTGGTCGGAGAGCACCGCCAGGGCCATGTCGTTGCCCATCGAGCCGATCGGCTCCGCTCCCGCCTTGGCCATCGGCGTCAGGAGGTACTTGAGGTCCTCCTGGCTGAAGCCGAAGGCGAGCTGCAGGTTGCGCAGCGGCTGGTCGAGCGCGCGGCCCTCCCGCGGCGGCAGGTCGTCGAAGCGCACGACGTTCTCGTCGAACCAGCGGCCGTAGGGCCGGGCGGTGGCGACCTGCTCCTTGACCTCCTCGTCGGCGACGATGCGGCCGGCCTCGAGGTCGACGAGGAAGAGCTTGCCCGGCGCCAGGCGACCGAGCCGGACGACCTCCTCGGGCGCCACCGGCAGCATGCCGGTCTCGGAGCCGAGCATGACGTAGCCGTCGGTGGTCTGGACCCAGCGCCCCGGCCGCAGGCCGTTGCGGTCGAGCGTCGCGCCGACGACCGTCCCGTTCGTGAAGCACACCGACGCGGGGCCGTCCCACGGCTCCATGAGGCAGGCGTGGAAGGCGTAGAAGCCCTTGAGGTGGTCGGGCAGGTCGTCGCGGTCGGCGTAGGCCTCCGGGATCATCATCATGATCGCGTGCGGCAGCGAGCGCCCGGCGAGCATGAGCAGCTCGAGGACGTTGTCGAACGACGCCGAGTCCGACCCGCCGGGCCGGATGACCGGCAGGACCTTCTGGAGGTCGAGCCCGAACAGCTCGGAGGCCAGCTGGGACTCGCGGGCCCGCATCCAGTTCGCGTTGCCCATGAGCGTGTTGATCTCGCCGTTGTGGGCGATGACCCGGAACGGATGGGCGAGATCCCAGGACGGGAACGTGTTCGTCGAGAACCGGCTGTGGACGAGCGCCAGGGCCGTCGCGAACCGCTCGTCCTTGAGGTCCGGGTAGAAGTCCTGCAGCTGGTGGCTGATGAGCATCCCCTTGTACACGCACGTGCGCGAGGAGAAGCTCGGGGCGTAGAAGTCGGGGCCGGCGGCGAGCTCGACGATCCGCCGGATGACGTACAGCTTGCGCTCGAAGGCGTCCTGGTCGCCGGCGTGCTCCTCCCCGGCGCCGATGAAGAGCTGGCGGATGTGGGGCCGCGACCGCTCGGCGGTCTGGCCGACGTGGTCGGTGTCGACCGGCACGTCACGCCACGCGAGGACCCGCTGGCCCTCGATGCGGACGTTGAGCTCGAGCAGCTCCTCGATCTTCTCCCGCTGGGACGGCTCCTGAGGCAGGAAGCAGACGGCGACGCCATAGTCGCCGGGCGGCGGCAGCTCGACGTCGAGCACCGCGCGGAAGAACGCGTCCGGGACCTGGGTGAGGATCCCGGCGCCGTCGCCGGTGCGGATGTCGGCGCCCTCGGCGCCGCGGTGCTCGAGGTTGTCCAGCGCCGTGAGCGCGCGCTCGATGACGCCGTGGTCGGGGCGGTTGTCCAGCCGGGCAACCATGGCGACGCCACAGGCGTCATGTTCGTAGCGTGGGTCGTACAGGCCGTCGGCCTGAGGCAAAGCAGAGATAGTCATGAGGTGTCCCGGGGTGGAGTCGGGGGCACGCGAGGTGGGCGCAGAGCGTATCAGCCGACCGTGGAGATCAACAAACGTATGCGATCACGTACAGCGCTCGGCGGGGAGGCACGAACTGTTCGTGCGCAAACGCGAAACGGCAATCCCGTTTGGCCCGCCCGAGAGCGAGGCATACCGACCTGCGACGAGGGCCACAACCCGCCCTCGCCCATATCGCGTCACGGACAAGCGCCGAACCCTGCCTCGGTGCGATGCGATGACCTCCCCCACACGCGTCGAGCCACCTCCAGGGTGGCTCGACGTGCGTCAGGACC
>JBDZVI010000012.1:18190-54118 GCA_040255585.1 Deinococcaceae bacterium | reverse complement strand
GTCGTCGAGGAACACGAACCCGTCGAACACCTCGCCGAGCTCCGTCACCCCGTAGCACGAGACCCACGGCTCGTCAGTCGCTCGCCCGCGGTGGTTCCGCGCTCGTGACCACACGCGCCTGCGGCAACGCGGTGCGCGCCAAGGGGCGTCGGCGGCCCTAGACCGCCGAAGCTACCTGGCGGCCAACGTCGATCTGGGTCGCTTTCATCTTGAAGGCCTGCGAGCTCGTCGCGGCCGTGTAGCCGGTCTCGAAGTCGATGACCCCGTCGCCGTACAGCTCTGCCAGGTGGTCGTCGAACGAGCGCATGCCGTCCAGGCGCGCCTCGGCCAGGACGTCGTAGAGCTCAGGGGTCCGCTCGGGGTCGCGCACGAGGTCCTTGACGCGTAGGGTCCCCTTCAGGATCTCGGTCGCAGCGACGCGCCCGCCGCCCTTGCGCCCAAGGAGGCGTTGCGAGACGATCCCGACGAGCGACTCGGCGAACAGGATGCGCGCGGTCTCGCGCTCGTGCGGCGGGAAGAGCTCGATCATCCGGTTGATCGTGCGCACCGAGTCCTGCGTGTGCAGGGTGCTGAAGACGAGGTGACCGGTCTGCGCGGCGCTGATGGCCGCGGCCGCCGTCGCGTGGTCCCGGATCTCCCCGATGAGGATGACGTCGGGGTCCTGGCGCATGGCGGCGGTGAGAGCCTCGGAGAAGGACGGTGCGTCCATGCCGAGCTCGCGCTGCACTACCACCGACCGCTTCGAGCGGTGCAGGTACTCGATCGGGTCTTCGACCGTGACGATCATCTTCGGATGCGCCGAGTTGATCTCGTCGATGATCCGGGCCAGGGTCGTCGACTTGCCCGAGCCCGTCGGGCCGGTGACGAGGACGAGCCCTTTCTCCTGGTCCCGGAAGTGCTCGATGGTCTCACGGGGCAGGTTCACGACCGACAGGGCCTTCTCGTCGGAGTTGATGACGCGCAAGACGGCGCTGACGCTGCCGCGCTGCCTGAAGAGGTTGACGCGGAAGCGCCCGAGGCCGGCGACGGAGTACGCGAGGTCGACCTGATGCTTGGTCGCGAAGGTCGCCTTCTGCGCCTCGTTGCACATGGCGTCGACGAGCGCCGCCGTCACCTTCGGGCTGAGTTGCGCTTCCGTTATGGGCACGAGTTTCCCGTCGAGGCGCGCCATGGCGGGCAGGCCGACGTGCAGGTGTAGGTCGGAGGCTCCTCGTTCCAGGACAGTGCGTAGCAGGTCGTTGAAGTGCATATGTCTCACACGGTACTCATGCCGCTCTTACGAGGTTCTTGCATGCTCGTCCGCCGATGGCGGACGAGGCTCTCATGCGGGTAACCGTTACACTGCCCCAGTCATGAGCGGAGCACCCATCACCCCAAGCGGCCGCCTCGCGATGAGGCGGCCATGACGCGCGTAGTCGCGCTGGTAGTCCTGGCGGTCATCATCGTCGGGAGCGGCTTCTGGCTGGCAAGGGACCGTTCGTCCGCGGGCGGTTCTGTGCCGGGCGATATCGGCGGCTCGGCGGCGTCCGCGGTGTCACCCGCCCCGGCGGCCGCGGGGGCGACCTCTGCCGCCGGGGCGGAAAGCGCCAAGCACGAAAGCGCCGAGGAGGAAAGCTCCGACGAACCCACCGGGACAGTCGACGCCTCCCAGGTCGCTGACGGGCAGCCGGCCGGCTCGCGGGCGGAAGAGGCCGAGCCCGGCGTCGTCGAGGCCGACGACACGGGGTCTCCCGGCTCCGCTACGACGGATGCCGAAGCCGGCGAGTCCGGCGCCCCGACTGTCGGGGAAGCCGATGGGCTCACCTCTCCCGTGACGCTGCCGGACGGCTACACGCAGGTCGACTACTTGAGCGAGGCGCCGGTGCAGGTCTTCGACGCACCCCGACAGGTCCTTGACCCGAGCCTCGACTACGTGGCCGTGCTGCGCACGAGCCGTGGCGACATCACGGTCGACCTCTTCGAGGACGCCACCCCCGAGACCGTCAACAACTTCGTCTTCCTCGCGCTCAACCGTTACTACGACGGGGTGCCGTTCCACCGCGTCCTGGAGGGCTTCATGGCGCAGACCGGCGACCCGACCGGCACCGGCCGCGGTGGCCCCGGCTACGCTTTCGACGACGAGATCGTACCGGAGCTCAGCTTCGACTCGCGCGGCGTCCTCGCGATGGCCAACGCCGGTAAGGACGCCCAGGGGAACGGCACGAACGGCTCGCAGTTCTTCATCACCTTCGAGCCGACGCCGTGGCTCGACGGCAACCACACGATCTTCGGCCGCGTCACAGCCGGCGAAGGCGCCTTGGACGAGATCACGAGGATTGACCCTGGCACGCCGTCGGCCATCGCGTTCTTCGACGACACCGTGGCGCAGTTGCGCGCCCAGGGGATCGACATCCCGGGCGCCGATGACGAGAAGGCCTCGGATGCGATCGAGGCGCTCCTCGGCGCGATGCCGCTCGCGGGCCAGACCTTCGCCCTCGCGGGCCAGACGGCGGTCGTCGGGACCGCCGGCGGCAACCCGGCGTTCGGCTTCTGGCCGGCGCCTGACGAACTCCTCACCGTAGTGATCGCCGCGCGCCCGCGCTGAACCGAAGCCGCCTCACCTGATCCAGAAGCCACCTCACCTGATCCAACAGAACGGCACCGCCGAAGGGAACTAGATGTCAGACCTACTCGCAGGCTTCCAACCCGTCGCCCCCCTCTCCGTCGAGCGCCAGACGCGCTTCCCGGCCGCCGAGCAGGTCGTCGACCAGGCGGGCAAGGAGTATCGCGCCCTCATCAAGACGAACAAGGGCGACATCGTGCTCGAGCTCTACGCCGACAAGGCGCCGCGCACGGTCAACAACTTCGTCTTCCTCGCTCTCAACGGCTACTACGACGGCGTGGTGTTCCACCGTGTCCTGGAAGACTTCATGGCGCAGACCGGCGACCCGACGGGTACCGGCACCGGCGGGCCAGGCTACACGTTCGCAGACGAGTTCCACCCCGATCTGCGCCACCGCGGCGCCGGGGTCCTCAGCATGGCCAACGCTGGCCCAGGTCTGAGGGGCGAGGGCACGAACGGTTCGCAGTTCTTCATCACCTTCGTCGACACCCCGTGGTTGGACGACAAGCACAGCGTCTTCGGCAAGGTCATCGGCGGTGCCGACGTCCTGGACCGCATCCAGCGCATCGACCCGAGCAGGCGCGGCGGCGCCCAGCCGGACGTGATGGAGAAGGTCGAGATCTACGCGCGCTGAGGACGGCCGCTGGCACTACCTCGCCCGAGAGTTGGGGCGGCGGTTACGTGACCGCCGCCCCAACTCTCGGATCGCCCTGGACCCGTACACGGCAGACGCCGGCTCCGGGGGCGAGCCGGTCAGCCGAGCGGCTCGATCTTCAGCAGCCGCCGCGCATGCGCGTCCTTTAGATGCGCGATGAACGCCTCGGCGCTCACTCCTTGGCGATCGGGCTCCTGCTTGCTCCTGAACGACACCTCGTCGGCCGCGGCCTCCTTGTCGCCCACCACGACGATGTACGGCACCTTGTAGAGCTCGGCGTCGCGGATCTTGGCGTTCATGCGCTCGTTGCTGTCGTCTACCTGACCGCGTAACCCGGCGGCACCCAGCCGCTGCTGAAGCCCGCGGGCGTACTCGGTGTGGCGGTCGGCGATTGGCACGATGCGCACCTGTTCGGGGGCCAGCCAGACGGGAAAGTGCCCGGCGAAGTGCTCGATCAGGAAGCCGATGAGGCGCTCGTGGGTCGACAGCGGCGCCCGGTGCAGGCACAGGGGGGTCTTGCGCTCGTTGTTCTCGTCGACGTAGGTGAGTTCGAAGCGCGCCGGCTGCGCGAAATCGACCTGGTTGGTGGCGAGGGTGAACTCACGCCCGATGGCGCTCTTGATTTGGACGTCGATCTTCGGCCCGTAGAACGCGGCCTCGTCCTCCTCTTCCACGAACGGCACTCCGGCGCTCACCAGCGCGTCTCGCACCATGGCCTCGGTCTTGACCCATAGCTCAGGCTCGTTGACGTACTTCTTGCCGAGGCCCTCCGGCGCGTGCTTGGAGAGGCGCATCTGGTAGTCGTCGATCCCGAAGAGCTCGAAGTAGTGGGTGTAGAGGTCGACGACCTTGAGGAACTCCTCCTCGAACTGGTCCTCGGTGCAGTAGATGTGCGCGTCGTTCATCTGCATGGAGCGCACGCGCATCAGACCCATGAGCGCGCCCGAGTCCTCGTAGCGATAGCAGGTCCCGTACTCGGCCAGCCTGAGCGGTAGGTCGCGGTAACTATGCGGCCTGGCCGCATAGATCTTGTGGTGGAACGGGCAGTTCATGGGCTTGACGTAGTACTTGTCGCCATCCTCGAAGACCATCGGCGGGTACATGGACTCCGCGTAGTACGGCAGGTGTCCCGACTTCAGGAAGAGCTGCTCCTTGGTGAGGTGCGGACTGCGTACGCGTTGGTAGCCGGCCGCTTCCTCCGTCTCCTTGGCCAGGCGCTCGATCTCCTCGATCATGATGGCGCCGCGTGGCAGCCAGAGCGGCAGGCCCGGGCCGACGTCCTCGTCGAGCACGAAGATATCGAGTTCGGCGCCGAGCTTGCGGTGGTCGCGCTTCTTCGCCTCCTCCAGTTGCCAGAGGTGATGCTCCAGTTCCTCCTTGGTCGCGAACGCCACGCCGTAGATGCGCTGCAGCATCGGGCGCGACTCGTCGCCGCGCCAGTAGGCGCCCGCCACGCTCATCAGCTTGAAGTGCGGCGGGATGACGCCCGTGCGCGGCACGTGCGGGCCGCGGCACAGGTCGGTGAAGCCCGCCAGGCCGCCCTGCTCGTAGAAGCTGATCGGCTCCCCGACCGGCAGGTCGGAGATGAGTTCGACCTTGTACGGGTCGCCCTGCTCCTCGAAGCGCCGCAGCGCGTCGGCGCGCGGCAGCTCGTACTTCACGAGCGGCAGGTCGGCCTTGGCGATGGCGCGCATGCGCTCCTCGATCGCTTGCAAATCGTCCGGGGTGAGCGAGCGCGGCAGGTCGAAGTCGTAGTAGAAGCCGTTCTCGATCACGGGGCCGACGCCCATCTTCACCGAGGAAGCCGGGAAGCCCTCGGCGACGAACAGCTCGCGGACCGCCTGCGCCATCACGTGGGCGAGCGTGTGGCGCGCCAGCGCGATCGCCTCGGGGTCCTTCTTGGTGAGGATCGCCACCTTGGCGCCGGCGGGCACGGCGCTTTGCAGGTCCGAGAGCTTGCCGTCGACCTTGATGCCGACGGCCGCCTTGGCCAGGCCGGGGCCGATGGCGCTCGCCACGTCGGCACCGGTGGCGGCCGCGGAACCGCCGGCGCCGGCGGGGACGTCTAGGCGTTTACCGTCTGGAAGGAGCACGAACATGGTTCACCTGGGTCTCTACGCGGCTCGAAGCGTCCAGCTGCCGCGTTCACGTGACTGGTTGTGGTTGGTTTCCGGCGCGTGCCGGACGAACGACCTGTGACTCGCGTGTAGAACGTCGCTTCAGCGACGCGTTCGCCTGACGCGAGCTTGCCCAGACCACGGTTCGATGAGTGCAACGGCGGGCAACATGCAGTGGATGTTAGCACGACCGGCGCGTGCTCCCCGCAGCCTTCCTGTTATTCTCATCCGCATGCACCTGGTCGCCCTCGTCACGGATGACGCCACCCTCAAGCACGCGCTCCGCGACTTCCACGACGAGGCAGGGCGCTTCATGCTGCACCCCGTGCCCGACGGCTCCATGAGCGACCTCCTGAGGGCGCTGCCGCGGCTCGATTTCGCCGGCGCGCTCGTGCTCGACGACGCCCGGCAGGCAGAGGCGAAGGCCCTCGCGAGCCGCGCCTCGCTGGACGCCGACGACCTCGGGGTCGCCGACACGCTGACCGTCACGCAGGCCGGCATCATGGCCGACCACACTTTCGGGCGGGCGCTGAGCGCCATGCTCGCCGCGCGCCGCTGGCACGCCGCGGGCGCGCATGCCGTGGTCCTCGGCGCCGGACCGGAAGCACGGGCCGTCGTGCGCGAGCTCGCGCGCCTCGGCGTCGCCTCGTTGGCGGTCCTGGCCCAGGACCGGGTCGTGGCCGAGCGCACGCGGCCCCAGGCCGCCGGCGCCACGTTCTATGCCCGCACGTACGCCGACCCTCTCGGCAAGACGCTCTTGGAGAGGGCCGACCTGCTCGTGCGCCTGGATCCCGACGCCAGGGTGCCGGAGGAGTTCGTCGGACCGCACCTGACGATCATCGACCTGGCCGACTCCCGCGTCTCCGCCCTCCGTAGCCGCGCCATCTCCCTCGGGGCGCTCACGTTCAACCGCCGCGACGTCGAGGCCCACCGCTTCGAGCTGGCGCTCAGCCAGATCCTGGGTGGCGGCATCGGGCTCGAGCCCATCCTGACCCTGTTCCACGGCTTGTAGGCCCACGACGTGAGCCGCGCCGGTGGTCGCGCTCATGAACTTCTCGCGGTGGCCTGCGACACTCTCTTGGATGTCGGCGGTACCTGAAGATCCTGTGAGGCCGTTCCTGAAGCTTCTCTTCCTCGCCTGCCTCGCGCTCTGCGGCGCGGCGGGCAGCCAGGCACCGCTTGAGACGGCCTACTATTCGCTCCCAGGCGCGGTCGCGACCGTGAACGGCGACGCCGTGTCGATCTCCTACGGCCCGTATCGCGAGACCTACGTCGCGGGCCTCGGATGGCTCTCGAACCTGGCCGCCGATCCGCCCGTCCTGCGCGGCGATGACGTGCTCGTCAACGCCAGCGTGCTGGACGCCCTGGGCGTGACCGAGCCGCGTCTGGCCGGGATCCGCTACTCGGGCGGCCCAGAGGTGCGCATCGTCCTCGACTTCGTGAACATCTCCCCCGCCGCCCTCGCGGGCCTCCGCTCGGGGGGCACGAGGGAGGCCGGGGCGCCGCTGGAGCTCCAGCTTCCTCGGCTCCTGCTGCCCGCCGGAACGCCCGAGGACGTGTCCGGCCTCGAGCTGGAGCTCGCCCCGGCCGCCGCTGGGGTCCGGCTGCTGCTCACCGGCCCCGCCTTCGACTACGCGGCCTTCCCCCTCGACGACCCCCCGCGTCTCGTGATCGACGTCACCCCGCAACGCGACCTCAGCCAACTCGTCGAGTCCGAGCGAGAGGTCGCGCCCGGTGTCACTTACCGGCGTTATCGCGTCTTCGCCGACTCGGGGCCCAGCGTCGTCCACCTCGTGAGCATCGCGCCGGGGAGCGGCGAGTTCCGCGTCGTCGGTCAGAGTCGCGTCGCCATGAGCGTCACCCAGCTCGCTTCCGGCGCGCTCGTGGCCCTCAACGCCGGCTACTTCGACACGAGCGACTACGCCGCCATCGGCCTCCTCAAGATCGACCATGGGCTCCTGTCCCTGCCGAGCCGTGGGCGCGCCGGCGTAGCGTTCGGCGTTCCGGGAGGACCGCTCATCGACCGCCTCGATGCCGACGTGCTCGTCACCACGTCGCGGGGCGTGCTGCGGGTCGGTACCTCGAACGGCGACGGCGTGAGCGTCACGACCGCGGCGGGAGCGCTCGCCGGCGCCCCGAGCCAGGGCGTCCTCGTCATCCAGGACGGCACGGTCGTGGAGAACAAGATCGGACCCCGCCTCGTGCCGAAGGGCGGCATGGCGCTCGCCTACCCGGCCACGAACCGCGATCTGGCGCTGCTCGACACGGGCGACCGCGTGAGCATCGACACTAGCTTGCGCCCCGGCGGCTTTCAGGTCGCCGCCTACGCGGTCGAGGCCGGCCCGCTCCTCGTGCGCGACGGGCTGGCGGCCTACGAGCCGAGCTCCGAGGGCTTCGCGAGCGGACAGCGGATACTCGACGGTCTCACCCAACAGGCCGCCATCGGCGTCATGCCCGACGGAACCACGCTCCTGGTGGTGGCCGAGACGATGCGCGCGCAGGACCTAGTGCGCCTCTTCCTCGACCTCGGCGCCGATAGGGCCATGCGCTTCGACAGCGGCAGCAGCACCACCCTCGTCGTCGACGGGCAAGTGGTGAACCGCAAGACCGAGCGCAAGGTCGTGAGCGCGGTCGTCTTCATCCCGGCGCTCGCCGAACGCTGATCTCCCGGCCGACCGTCGGCGGAGCCACGTCGGCGCACGCCCGGCGTGAGTCGCACGACTAGCGTGCGAAGCACGACTAGCGTGCGACGCACCGCCTGACCGCTGCCGTGTACGCTCGAGACCGGATGTCCCTTCGGCCCTGGACCCCGAGAGTGCCGGTCGCGGCCGCGGCCGCGTCGGTCGCGAGCGCGACCGCGCTGCTCCGTGTCTTGGCCGGCCTGGCTTGCCTGAGCCTGTTCGGGCCGGCGCTCGCGGCGAGTGGGGCGGTGGGTTTCACGCTCGGCATCGCCAACGAGGTGGTCGTCGGCGCTTGGAACCCGCTGCGCGTGGAGACCCGCGACCTGCCCAGGAGCACGCTGACGGTCATGCTGGATGTCGGCACGCTACGAGACGGCGAGGTGCCGATCGAGCTGACCTTCGAGCTGTCGGGAGGCGGCGGAGTCAACGCTTTCGAGACGGAACTGTTCGTACCCCCCTTCCGCAGCCTCGCTTGGCGGGTGACGACAGCCGACCGGGTGGTGGGCAGCGGGAGCCTCGCGGGCAGGGAGACGGACGCCCGCCCGCTGGATCTCGTGCTCGCCGCGCGCGCGCCTGCCGGCCATGCGGCGATCTCGAGGGCCGTGGGCGGGGCCGCGCGGCTCGTCGAGGTCACGCTCTCCGACTTGCCCGCCTCGCCGGCCGCTTACGACGGGGTGAGAAGCCTGACGATCGAAGGCTCGGCGCCGGTGGACGCCGTGGTGGCCGCCGCCGTCGCGGGTGCCTCCGTCGTGTTGGCCGGTGGCCGCGGCTCGCTGGCGGGGCCGCTGGCCGCGCTCGTGCCCGAGGCCGGGGCGACGGCGCTCGGCGCCGGCACGGTGACGTTGGTGGACGCGCCGTTGGTGGAGGCCGCCGTGGCGGCCATAGGCGGGGTGGGCACCCTCGGTCGAGCCGGCCAACTGCTGGCCGCCGTGTTGGAGGAGCCGTTGGTCAGCGCGCCAAGGCAGGCCCCGGTCGCCACCATGCTCATCGGCTCGGTCGTCTACGCCCTGTTGGCGCTCGTTGCCGTCAGGCTCGGTGGGGCTCCCGGTTTGCTGGCCTCGCTGATCGTGGCCGTCTTCTGCGGCTTCGGCGCCTGGCAGGCGCTGCGCCCGGCCCCGCCCCCGTACATCGGCTCCGTCGCGCTGGCGCAGGTCGGCGGCCCGCTGGCCGTCATCCACGAGGCTATCGAGAGCCTCACCCTACCCAGCGCAGTGCTCGAGTTCCCGGCCGGTGCGGCGCCGGTGCGTCCCCAGCCCTACTTCGGCAGCGCGGAGGCGGTGAGCGTCCCCGCGGCCGCCTGGCGCTCCGTCACGGTGCGCCTGCCGCCGCGAGCGGTCGGCGCCCCGTTCTCGGTCGCGGGCAACTCGGTCCGCAACGAAGCGAGCGCGCCGCTTACGGATGTCTACGTGACGGGGCTGGGCGCGCAACCGGATCTGGCCCCCGGACGAGGCATGGACCTCGTCGCGGGCGAGCTGGGCGCGTACCCTGACCGCTACCGCGCTCTGGTGCCTTCTCTTCCGGATCGGACCTTGGTGGCTACGAGCGGTTGCGTCGCCGGCCAGCGGTGTGTGGTGTGGTTGGCGGCTCTCGGTGCCGCTGTCGTACCCGGCGCCGATGGGCCGCAGCCCTTGGGCGCGCTCGCGTCGCTGCGTACCCGATGGTCGTGGACGGGCTCGCCATGACGCTGGCGGCCACGGTCGCCCGCAGACTCCAGCGCGCCGATCTCCTGCAGGTCACGGCGCTCGTGTTCGCTGTGCTGGTCGTCGCACTGAACGTTAACTGGCCGGATCGCGGCGCTCGGGTGAACGAGGCGTGGGGCCCCGTCGCCGCGCTCCGCAACACTCTCCTGGCCGTGCTCGCGCTCGCCTACGCGGCCAGCGTGTGGGGTCGCGACGCGGTCGGGCGGATCGAGGAGGCGCGGGCGACCTTCCTCGCCCTGCTGGTCGTCGCGGTGCTGACGTGGCCGTTCGAGGCGGCGGCGCGCGCGGCGTCGTACCCGGCTACGCCGGGGTATTGGCCGGCGCTAGTCGCCTTCGCCACCCTGGGGGCCTACTTCGGCCTCGGGCTCCTCCTCGGGCGCGCGCTGCGCGGCCGCTATGCCGGCGCGCTCACGTTCGTCGCGGTCCCGGCCACGCTGGCTCTCATCGTGTGGCTCGACCTGCGGCTCGGCGGAGGTGGCCTGAACCCCTGGAGCGCGCCCAGCGTCGTCTCCCCTGCCTACCTGCTGTGGTCGCTGCCGCTGGCGCTGGCCTGCGCTTTCTTCCTCTGCGTGCCTGCACGACGACGCTCCGGGGCGCCTGCGACGGACGGCGCGGCATGATCTCGCCCAGTCGCCGCCGGCGGTCGGTGAAGGCCAAGGGGGGCGACGCCTACACGCTGCATCTGGTCACGGCCAGGCGCATGGCGCTCGACCGCCGCTTGTTGCGAGCGGCCGTCTGCGGGCTCGCCGGCGCACTGCTCGGCGCGGCACTGAGTCGTTTCATCGACGTACCCCTCCTGGCGCACCTCGGACTCACGCTGGCGGCGGGAGCGGTCGGCGCCGCCCTACCCGTGCCGCGGCTGGAACGGGCGGCATTGGACACGATCGCCGATCAGGCGGGCCTGGCGTACGAGTCCGGGCTCACGGTGCTGGAGAGCCGCGCGGACGGCACCCCGACCGACGGCTTCGGCCTCGCGCCGCGCGTCCTGGAGGCGGGTGCCCGGTCCGTGCTCGACTACCGGAGGCCGCCGACGCCGGCGTGGTGGCTGCCCGCGGCCGTACTCGCGGCTGCCGTCATCGCGCTCACGTACGCGTTCCCCGCGGTCGAAACCCGGGCTGTGGCGGCCCAAGGGCCGGCGACCTCCCTCGCCCAAGAGCAGGGCGACTCGGTCGACCAACCCATGGACCGGGTCGGAGAGCTCACGGGTCAACCCGAGGCGGCGAACCGGGCGGAGGGGGCCGGAACCCCGGAGCAACTCGGGAGGACCGTTGACGACCGCGACGCGCTCCCGCCCGGTACGGAACCCGGTAACGACGCCCTCTCGCGCTTCCTCGAGTCTTTGCGGCAGGGAGAGTCCAGCCCTGGCGCCACTCCCCGGTCGGGTGCGGGTGAGGGCTCAGGCACCGGCGATGGGGCGGACGGCGCTCCGGGCCCGACCAACGAGACGCAGGCTCAAGGCCGCTCTCCGGATAGCCCTCGTTCCGGTGGCGACTCCGGCGCCGGCAACGACGCCGGCGAAGGTGAGACCGGGACGGAGCTAGGTGGCGAGACGGCCGCAACGAGCCAGGCAGCCACGGATGCCGGATCCGAGGATGGCGTGGACGAGAGCATGTCCGGGTCGCCCACCGCGGGTCGCGACCCGCGGGAGCGGGCTGGAGAAGGAGAGGAAGATCGGCGGCTGAGCGAGGGCGACGAGGCGGCGGGCGGCGGGGGCGGGCAGCAGGGCGGCGACGATGCGAGAGGCGGAGGCGAGGGCGGGGCGTCAGGCGGTGAGGAGGGCGCCAGCGAAGCCGGCGCCGTCGGCGTCGGCGGTACGACCCTCGACGACTCGGAGACCGCGGACGGCCCGGCGTTCGCGGCGGGCGGCGTCGAGCTCCTGCCCGGCGTGGTCCAGACCGGACCGACGAACCCCGCGGGTCGAGTGAGGCTCCCGGGCTCGTCCGAGGTGGAACTGCCGGCCGGAACACCGCTCGCCCCCTACGCCGAGGCGGCCGAGGAGGCCGTGGGCGAAGGCGACCTACCCGCCGGCTACCAGGAGATCATCCGCCGTTACTTCCAATGAGGAGGCTGCTCGTCAGGTACGGCAGCTCGGCGGTGAGCGCCGCGGCCAGCTCAGGCACGGCCTGATCGCGCAGGGCCTGCACGGTGGGGTCGGATCCGACGTCCACCAGCTCGCCTTCCGCCGACTCCACGCGCGAACCCTGCAGGGTGCGAGTACGCAGCACCTGCACGACGGCGTCCGTGCGCAGGTCGACGACCTGGGCCTCCAAGGCCACGGCCACGTCGACCCGACGGCTCTTGCCGTCGCGCGATGCCGTGACGGTGCGCTCCAGCACGGGCGCGCCCACCATCACGGCCAGGTCCGCTCCTTGCGTGCGCGCGATGCGCGCGGCGCTTGGCGCTGCGCGGCTATGGAAGAGGTCGTTGTGCGTCTCCAGGAAACGCATGGTGAACGAGGAGACGTAGGAGAAGCTGGGGCTGGCCTCGCGCTCCAGGACCGCCTGGACGCCTTCGGCCGAGCCCTCGAGGAAGGACTGGGCGGGAGCGTTGAGCACGGCGACGAGCACCGTGCCAACTTGGGTGCGCGCCGGGGCGCATGCCCCTAGGAGCGCGCCGAGCAACAGGACTGCCAACCAGGTCGTGCGGCGCCGTCTCATCATGTCCCTATCGTGCCACCTTCCGGCCCTCGGTGCGGTGAGGGCGGCTTCATGGCGAGGTTAGACGGACCGCCGGCCGCTCCGGCCGCCCGACGCGCGCCTATGCGAGCTCGAGCGTCGCGCCCCCGTTGGTCGCCTCCCTGAGCCGCGCCTCCAACTCCCCCAGTCTGGCGGCGGGCAGACTGACCTCCACGGTCATCCCGTCGGCTCCGAAGCCGGGCGAGCGCCTGGCGAGCGGCTGGAAGGCGTCGAGCCTCGCGACCTCGTCCAGGAGCCGCAGCACCACGTCGGTCCCCGCGAACGGCGCTGCCACGCGGATCCGCGCCATATCGACGACCTCGCGCGTGCCGGCCAGGTCGAGCGCCTTCGCCACGCTACCCGAGTACGCCCTAACGAGCCCGCCGGCGCCGAGCTTCTTGCCCCCGTAATACCTGACCACCACCGCGCCGACATGATCGAGCCCGCGTTTGAGGATGACCTCCAGCATGGGTCTGCCGGCCGTGCCGCCTGGCTCCCCGTCGTCTGAGAAGCGTTGGTTGGCGCCGACTCGGAACGCCCAACAGTGGTGGGTCGCGTCGGGGTGTTCCCGCCGGATGTCCGCCAGGCGGTCGGCGGCGTGTTGCGGGGTCTCGATCTCGAACACGGACGCCAGGAAACGCGAACCCTGAACGAGCTGCTCGAGGTTGGCAGCGTTCGCGACCGTGACGTGCGCCATGTAGGACTGTACCGCGGGGCGGTCTGCGGCCGATGGCGTGCATGCTAGACTCCGCCGCATGAGCGCGCACACTTTCCTACCCGCCGCAGGCGGCTCCTTACGTGCGCGCGTCGCTACGCTCCGGGGCGACGTGCTCGTCGTCGCCCGCGCGCCGCGATGTCGTGCGTCACTGCTCTAGGACCTTCAACCGTGCCGCCGCTGCGGTGCGGTACCTTTCCGCTTAGGTAACCAGCCACCCTCGCAGGCTCTACTTGGGAGCCGGTCGAGGCGTAACACGAAGGAGCAAGCGTCATGGCGCTCGAGTTCTATAACACCCTCACGCGCGAGAAACAGCCGTTCAGGCCGGTCGTGCCTGGTCACGTCGGCATCTACATGTGCGGTCCTACCGTGTATTCGGAACCGCACCTCGGGCACGCTCGCGGTCCGGTCGTCTTCGACGTGCTGCGCAACTGGCTCGAGCACGAGGGGTTCGTCGTGAGGCTCGTTACGAACGTCACGGATGTCGGCCATCTCGTCGACGACGCTGACGACGGCGAGGACAAGCTCGCGCGCCGCGCGCAGATCGAGCGGCTCGAGCCGATGGAGGTCGCGGAGAAGTACTTCTGGGCCTACTTCGAGGCCATGGCCGCCATGAACGTCAGGCGCCCCAGCATCGTGCCGCGCGCCTCCGGGCACATCATCGAGCAGCAGGAACTCACCCGGGAGCTCGTCGAGCGGGGCGTCGCCTACGTGAAGGACGGCAGCGTCTACTTCGACGTCTCCGCTTGGCAGGAGTACGGCAGCCTCTCGGGTCGCGACCCCGCGCACCAGCTCGAGGGCACGCGCGTCGAGGTCCGCTCGGAGAAGGACGACCCACGCGACTTCGCGCTCTGGAAGCGGGCCGAGGGTGGCCACATCATGCGCTGGCCGAGCCCATGGGGCGAAGGGTTCCCGGGCTGGCACATCGAATGCTCCGCGATGAGCACGAAGTACCTCGGTGACGAGTTCGACATCCACGGCGGAGGCCTCGACCTCGTGTTCCCCCACCACGAGGCGGAGCTGGCGCAGGCTCAGGCGGCCGGCAAGCCGTTCGCGCGCGTCTGGCTGCACTGGAACATGATCACGCTCCAGGGCGAGAAGATGGCGAAGTCCAAGGGCCACTTCGTGACCCTGGCCGACCTGTTCGAGGCCTACGACCCGCTCGTCATCCGCTTCCACCTCCTCAGGTCGCACTACCGGAGCACGTCGGACTTCAGCGAGGAGGGCATTCGCTCATCCGCCCAAGGCCTGAAGCGCCTGCGCGAGACTTACAAGGCGCTGCTCGAGGAGACGTCCGACGCGGAACGCGACGACCGGCCGTTCGCGGAGTTCCGCACCCGGTTCGCGGCCGCGATGAACGACGACCTCAACACGCCACAGGCCATCGCCGTGCTGTTCGACCTCGCGCGGGCGGCCAACAAGCAGTTGGAGGACGGTGCGGCGAGCTCGTATCGCTCGGGTGCCGCGGCCGCGCTGGAAGAGCTGCTCGACGGCGTGCTCGGTGTTCCGCTCGACGAACAGGACGCGTCCGCGGCCGGTCGCGTGCTGGAAGGGGCCATGGAGCTGCTCCTCGAGGAGCGGCAGCGCTCGCGCGACCGGCGTGACTTCGCGCGCGCCGACACGCTGCGCGACCGGCTCGCCGAGATGGGTGTGAGCATCGAGGACACGTCCGAGGGGAGCCGCTGGCGGTTGGAGTGAGGCCGGTCGCCCAGATCGCCTAGGCTCCAGGCCTGAGCCGCGGCGCGTGGGCCGCGCTCCGCGCCGCATGCTGGACCCATGGCGGGGGTAGCGGACGAACTGGCGGCGCAGTACCTCGCGGCCCTTGCCATGCCGGGCGTAGGCCCGGTACGCCTTGGGCGTCTCGTCAGGGCTTACGGGGGTCTGAACGCTGTCATGGCGGGCGGCTCACCCACCGCCGAGACCGACGACGGCGCGGCGCTCGCGCGCTTCGCCGAGGCCTTGCGAGACGCGCTGCCTTCTTACCTTCCCCGCGCGCGGCGCGAGGTCGCCGAGGCTCGGGCCGGTGGGCTCTCGGTCACGTGCTGGGGCGAGCCGGACTACCCGCCCGCGCTCCTCGAGGACGAGAGCGGCTTGTCGCCCGTGCTGTTCGTGGCGGGTGAGCTTCCGCCGCAGGTCACCCTCGGTTCCCGGGAACTGGAGAGCTGCGCCTTGGTAGGTACCCGGCGCGCCTCGCAGCATGCGTTGTCGTTCGCGCGCGACCTGGCGCGTTCGGCGGCGCTCCACGGTCTCGTCGTGGTCTCGGGCCTCGCGCTGGGTGTCGACTCGGCGGCCCACGCGGGGGCGCTCGAGGCGCCCCCGGGCGCGGGTACGACCGTGGCGGTCCTCGGGGGCGGCCACGACCGGCTCCACCCGGCCGGTAACCGAGGCCTGGCCGAGCGCATCGTCCGCCATGGGGGCGCGGTGGTATCCGAATGGCCGCCCGCCGTCAACCCGCAGCGCCACCACTTCCTGCGGCGCAACCGCCTGATCGCCGGCCTCGCTCGCGTAGTCGCCGTCGTGGAGGCGGGCGTGCGCTCCGGCGCCCTCAACACGGCCACGCATGCCGCCGAGCTCGACCGGCCTGTGCTGGCGGTGCCGGGTCGTCCCCATGACGAACGCAGCCGCGGAGCCCTGGAGCTGCTCCGGGAGGGGGCGGCGCCCCTGATAGACGAGAGCGACCTCCTGCATCACTTCGGCATCTCGGGAAAGACCAAGGGGCCGGCCGCCGGCTCCTCGGGCGCGGGCGGAGGGATCCCGGACGGCGAGTACGTTCGCGAGCCGAGCCCCGGCTCACCGGGCCTGGGCGGAGCGACCTCCCGCTCCGCGTCCGGTTCGGTGGCCGGTTCCGCGACCGCCTCGACGACGGCGAAGCTGCGTGCCGCGTTCCGCGGCGCCGAGGCGACCCTGGACCAGCTCGGCCGCGCCACCGGCCTCCCCGCCGGCGACCTGCTCGCGGCACTGGCGCTCATGGAGCTCGACGGCACAGTGGCTAGCGCGCCGGGCGGCAGGTACCGCTGGCGTGGCTGAGGCCGGGCGACCAGACCGAGATCGGCCAGGACTAAGCTCTGTGGACACGTGGCGTTGACGGTGGCTATCCTGGTGCCGCGTACGTTTCGAGGCGGGGGCTTCCAGTGCCGCCGTCTTCGGTAGCGATGGCCGACATGGCCGGAAGGAGTAAGTGTGAAGAAGTACCTCGTGTTCCTGGGGATCGTGGCCCTGAGCCTCGGGATGGCTAGCGCCCAGACCCTCAAGGTGTGGACGACGTGGCAAGACCAGACCCTCGACTGGCTGCGCTCGGAGGCCGCCAGCTTCACCTCCGCGTTCGGAGTCGACGTCGAGATCGTGCGCCTAGACGTGAACGAGCTCAAGCAGCAGGCCCTGCTAGCCGCTCCGCAGGGCGAGGCGGGCGACGTCTTCGCGGGCGTTCCGCACGATCAGATCGGCGAGATGGCCGTCGGCGGCATCCTGCTCGACATGAGCAGCTTCGCCACCGCCGCTTACCTCTCCGACCTGAGCGAGCAGGCCCGTCTCGGCTATACCTTCGCGGGCAAGCTCTTCGGTCTGCCGATGTACGTCGAAGGTCCCGCCCTCATCGTCAACGACGACCTCGTCCCGAGCGTCCCCGCCACCTACGAGGCGACGATGGCCCTCGCCCAGCAGCTCACGACGGCCGATACCTTCGGCTTCCTGTTCGACATCCCCAACTTCTACTTCAGCTACGGCTGGCTCCACACCTTCGGCGGCTACGTGTTCGGTCGTGACGCCACCGGCTCGCTCGACGCGAACGACGTCGGTCTGGCCAACGAAGGCGCGATCGCCGGCGGCAAGGCCCTCGCCGCGCTGCGCTACGACCTCGACCTGATCCCGTCCGGCACGAACTACGACGTCGCCAACGGCCTGTTCGTCGACGGCGCCCTCGGCATGATCTACACGGGTCCGTGGGCGATCAGCCAGTACCAGGACGTCGGCCTTAACGTGAGCGTCCACCCGGTGCCGCCGCTGGCCGACGGCACGCCGTTCTCCGGCTTCATGGGCGTGCAGGGCGTGCTCGTCAACTCGTTCACGAACCTCAAGGTCGAGGCCGCCAACTTCGCCAAGTGGCTGTCCCGCAAGGACGCCCAGGTCTCGATGGCCAGGCTCTCCGGGCGCATCCCCGCCAGCGTCTCCGCGCTCGACGAGGTCATGGACGACCCGATCATCGCCGGCTTCGGGGCCGCGCTGCTCAACTCCGAGCCGATGCCGAACATCCCAGCGATGGGCGCCGTGTGGGCCCCGATGGGCAACGCCCTCACCGTCATCACGGAGGACGCCTCCGTCGACGTCGCCGCGGTCCTGGAGCAGGCCGTCGACGAGATCAAGGGTCAGTGAACCGGCGCGGCGCGGCGCGATCCGTTCGCGCCGCGCCGCCGCCCTCGACCCACGTAGTGGCGGTTGACGCGCCACCACGACGGCCGGACCGATGACACCGACTTTTCACGGCTAGGAATCCCTCGAGGGCTCCTAGCCGTCCTGAATCAGGCGGGCATCTAGACCATGGACATCTCGCGGCCAGTCAAGGACCACTTACCCCGCAGCAGGACCACCGCCGGCGGCTTGGCCAAGTCCCTCGGCCTCCTGACCCTAGCGCTGTTCCTGGCCGTCGGGATCGGTTTCCTCGGCGCCGTGCTGGTGAGGCTCGTCGCGCCGGACGCCCCCGCCTACGTCGGTATCCCGGTCGCGGCTGTCGCGCTCGTCCTCATCCTGCGCTACCTGGCGAGGCGCTTCGACTGGCTCCTCCCCTGGTACTACCTCCTCCCGGCGATCGTCTTCCTGCTCACCTTCACCGTCTTCCCCGTCGTCCTGACCGTGTTCCTCGCCTTCACCGACTACGCGGGCATCCGTAACGGCGAGCTGAACATCAGCAGCGAGACGTCGATCGTCGCCGTCGACGGCGTGAACCTGACGATCGCCGACGCCGCGACCCTGGACTGCGTCGACCTGCGTGACGGCTGCAACGGCGTTCGGGCCGTCGTCTACGCCAGCGGCATGGAGACCGTGGCGGCCGAGTCGCTCGACGGCACCCGCCTGGTGATAGCGGGCGACCTCCCGGCCGGCAGGGACGTCATCGGCGTGGAGCTGGACCTGCCCGACCTCGGCTTCCCGGTCAGCTTGAGGGTCACCGGCGTCGACGGCAACGTGCTCACCCTGGAACGGGCGCCACCGTTCCCTCCCGATCTCTCCGACGTGCGCGTGGAGCTCGACCGCGCCGCCATCGCCAGAACGATCGTGTCGGAGAGCGGCGACCGCCTGACGCTCGACGAGCCGCTGCCGGAGGGTCTCGAGGCCTCCGCCATCGCGCGCTACAACGACTTCGGGTTCGTGGGCCTGCGCAACTTCAGGCGCGTCATCGCCTCCGCCCCCCGCGCGCTCATCCCCGTGTTCCTGTGGAACGTATCTTTCGGCTTCCTCACCGTCCTACTCAACACCGCCGTCGGCGTGCTCATCGCCGTCCTGCTCAACAACAAGGCCCTGCGCTTCAGGAACATCTACCGCACGCTCCTCATCGTCCCGTGGGCCCTGCCCAGCGTCATCACCATCCAGGTGTGGCGCGGCTTCCTCAACCAGAACTTCGGGGCGATCAACCGCGTCCTCGCGCTCCTCGACGTCTCGCCCGCTCCGATCAACTGGCTGGCGGGCGATCCGATGGCGGCCAGGGCGGCGATCCTCGTGGTCAACCTGTGGCTCGGGCTCCCGTTCATCATGACCGCCACCCTCGGCGCCCTCTCGGCGATCCCCGACGAGATCTACGAGGCCGCGCGCATCGACGGCGCCAACGTCTGGCAGGGGTTCTGGAACGTGACCGGGCCGTTGTTGCGCACGGCGCTCATCCCGATAACGTTGAGCAGCTTCGCGTTCAACTTCAACAACTTCAACGTGATCTTCCTCCTTACCGACGGCGGGCCGCCCGTCAGCTGGGGGACGGCGACCGCCAGAGGCACCGACATCCTCATCAGTTGGGCGTACAACGAGGCCTTCCGAAGCCAGGGCGGCTATGCCTACGGCTTCGGCTCGGCCATCTCGCTGCTCATCTTCGTGATAACCCTGGCCGTCAGCCTGATGAACTTCAGGGTGACGGGCGCGCTCAAGGAAGAGGGGGCCAGGGCATGAGGCGGGCGACGCGGCTCCACTACTTGAGCATCATCGCCCTCCTGGTCGTCGTGGTCGGCGCCATCGTCTGGCTCTTGGCGACAGCGCCCGACGCCGTGGTCAGGAACCGCATGCTCGTGGTGCCGGGCGCCTGGCAGCGCTTCCTCGCCGCCTTCGTACTCGCCGTCGGAGGCGTGGCCGGCACGGCGTACCTGTACGGCCTCGCGACCCGACCGATGCGGGCCTCGCGCTACGCCGTCACGGCCGGCACCCACGTGTTCATCTGGCTCGTCATCGGCGCCGTGTTCTACCCCGTCGTCTACCTGCTCTCCGTCTCGCTCAACCGCAACGACACCCTGGCGGGCTCCTTGCCGACCGCCGGCAACCTGCTCGTGCGCGCCGGCGTACTGCCCGACCCAGCCGACTTCTCGACGTCGCAGTTCGAGAAGATCCTCTCCCAGACCCACGTGTACGGCTACCAGTGGCTGCTCGTCGCGCTCATGCTTCTGGCCGTCGTGGTCCTCGTGGTCGGTTTCGTCCTGCCGCGCTTCGGCGTGACCGGCGCCCGCGCTGAGCGGGTGAGGAGCTACGCGGGCTGGACGATCTTCGTGAGCGCCGCCGCGCTGATCCTGTCGGTCCAGCCGGGGCAGTTCTACGGTATCCGCGCGAGCGACGGCGCCAGGCTACCGGCCAGCATCGGCGGCATGGTGCCGCTATATATCCGCAACACGCTGCTCGTGTCCGGGGTCACCGGCGTGATGGCCGTCCTGCTCTCGACCACCGCCGGCTACGCCTTCTCCCGCCTGCGCTTCCAGGGGCGGTACGGCACGCTGCTCGCCTTCGTGTTCGTGCAGATGTTCCCGACGTTCATGGCGCTCGTCGCGATCTTCTACCTGATGAGCAGGCTGGACCTGCTGAACACCTTCACCGGTCTCATCCTGGCTTACTCCGGCGGCGCCATCGCGTTCTCGTCCTGGATCTTCAAGGGCTACCTCGACTCGCTCAGTCCCAGCCTGGAGGAGGCGGCGATGGTCGACGGCGCGACGCGCTGGGGCTCGTTCTGGCGCGTGATACTACCGATCTCCGTCCCGATGCTGCTGTTCATCTTCCTGCAACAGTTCATCGGCACGTACAGCGAGTTCATCCTCGCCAACACGATCCTCGTCGGCCAGGACCTCTGGACGGTGGGCGTCGGCCTGAGGAACTTCTCGACCAACCAGTTCGCCACGCAGTGGGGCGCGATGGCAGCGGCGGCCGTGCTCGGCAGCATCCCGATCCTCGTCATCTTCTACTCGTTCCAGAACGCCCTCACGGGCCAGTACACCGCTGGGGGCGTGAAAGGCTGAATGGTAGACTCCCACATGGACAACGCCAACGAGAGCTTCGGCTACGGCACGCTGCTCTGTCTCGACGGCGCTTCGGCCGACTCCGACGCGATCGCGGACGTCGGGCTCTCCAGGCGGTTCCTGACCGAGCTGGTCTCGGCGGTCGAGGAGACGTGTTCCGACCCTGCCGAGGACGCGGTCGTGGTGGTGGACGCGGGTCCTGACGGCTATAGCGCGGCGCTCGTCGCAGGCGAGACGTCGGTCATGCTGCACGTGTTCGTAGACCTGAGGGCGGTGGCGCTGCAGCTCTTCTCGCCTCACCACGTCTCCGCCGGCCAGGTGACGGAGTCGTTCCTGGCGACCTTCGGGGTCCGCCGCTACCAGAGCGGGGTCCGCGGCAGGGGCCTCGTCCTCCCTACCGACCCAGCGGCCCTCGCTCGCCTGCTCACGGGCCAACGCGGCTACACCCGCCTCAGGATGATCCCGGCCGAGCCCGTGACCCTCTAGGCGCGGCCGCCCCGAACGCATGTCGGCTTCCCCGCTCGTCCTCGCCCTCGATCAGGGGACGACGAGTTCGCGCGCTCTCCTGTTCGACGCGGACGGTCGTGTTCTCGGAGCGGCCCAGAAGGAGTTCCCCCAGAGCTACCCGCAGCCGGGCTGGGTCGAGCACGACCCGCTCGATCTGTGGTCGAGCCAGGCGGGGGTGGCCGGAGAGGCGTTGGCGCGGGCCGGGGTCCCGGCGTCACGGCTGGCGGCCGTCGCCATCACGAACCAGCGTGAGACGACGGTGCTGTACGAGCGCGCCACCCTGCGCCCGATCGCCAACGCCATCGTGTGGCAGGACAGGCGAACCGCGCCAGAGGTCGAGAGGCTCCGCGCCGACGGAGCCGAAGCTGTCGTCCGCGCCAAGACCGGACTGCTCCTCGACCCGTACTTCTCCGCCACCAAGATCGCTTGGCTGCTCGACAACGTGCCGGGCGCCCGCGAGCGCGCCCAGGCGGGCGAACTCGCCTTCGGCACCGTCGACACGTGGCTCACCGCGAAGCTGACCGGCGGCCGCGAACACGTGACCGACGTGAGCAACGCTTCGCGAACGCAGCTCTTCGACATCCACGGCTGCGACTGGGACGACGAGCTCTTGGAACTCTTCCGCGTGCCCCGCGCGCTCATGCCGAGGGTCGTGCCCACTAGCGGGCGCATAGCCGAGGTCGCCGAAGGTCCGTTGGCGGGAGCGCCCATCGCGGCCCTCGTCGGCGACCAGCAGGCTGCCACGTTCGGCCAGGCGTGCTTCGCGCCCGGCCAAGCCAAGGCGACCTACGGCACGGGCGCGTTCCTGGTCCTGAACACCGGCGCGGAAGCGCGCCCCTCCGCCAACCAGCTGCTCACGACGGTCGCCTGGTCGGAAGGCGGTCGGCTCGAGTACGCGCTGGAAGGCAGCATCTTCATGGCTGGCGCGGTGGTGCAGTGGTTGCGCGACGGGCTTGGCATCATCCGCGAGGCGAGCGAGGTCGGCAAGTTGGCCGCCGGCGTGCCCGACTCCGGGGGGGTCGTGTTCGTTCCCGCCATGACCGGCCTCGGCGCGCCGCATTGGGACTCGGACGCGCGGGGGACCATCGTCGGCCTCACGCGGGGCACCACGGCTGCGCACCTGGCCCGGGCCGCCCTCGAGGGCGTCGCCCTGCAGGTCGCGGATGTCGTCGACGCCATGCAGGCGGATGCGGCCGGTGAGGTGCGCGAGTTGCGGGTCGACGGCGGGGCCTCGCGCTCCGACGAGCTGATGCAGCTCCAGGCCGACGTGCTAGGAGTGGACGTCGTGCGCTCGGCGCAGAGCGAGACGACCGCGCTCGGCGCCGCCTACCTGGCCGGGTTGGCGGTGGGCGTCTGGCCCGACCGCGCGAGCTTGGCGGCGCGGTGGCGCGAGGGTCGCCGCTTCTCGCCGCGGCTCGGGGCGGAGCAGCGGGCGTCGTTGCGGGCGCGGTGGGCCGAGGCCGTCGAACGCGCCAAGGGGTGGGCGGACAGCGGAGGCCCCGATAAGTGATACTGATCGAGCGCCTGTTCAGGGCACGTGCCTCGCGCGCCCTTCAGGCGTACCTATGCCGTGCCGGAATGGCGGAACCGGTAGACGCAGCAGACTTAAAATCTGCCGCCCCCACGGGCATGCGGGTTCGAGCCCCGCTTCCGGCACCATCTGAACGCCTGCTAGGGTCTCGGGCGCGCACTCGGCGCGCGCTCTCCACACGGAAGGCCCCACATAAGAACGGCGTAAGAGCGGGCACGATACACAGTGGAGCGTCGTGCCCTCCGCCAGCCCCCACGCCCACGAACACGATGCCGCCCCGGCTCCCCTCTGCCCGAACTGCGGTAGCCCGGTGGTGCGCATCGATACGTCGGTGGAGGTCAAGTACCTGGTGCAGTACGCGTTGGTCATGCGCGACCTCGAGGTCCTGTCGGAGCAGTTGGGTGACGCGGGTTGGGACGATCACACGCCCGCGGCCTGCGACGCCTGCGGCTGGCGCGGTGAGGTCGGGGCCCTAGGGCACAGGCACAAGAAGCGGTGATGCTCGCCTGCTGGAGCGGCTCGCGGCTTGACGGCCGCGAAGACCTCCAGGAACTGTCTCTTAAGTTGAACCTCTACAAAGACTGGCGCGAGGGTAGCCGCCCGGTATAATCTATGCGTCCGTCGGCGAGGCGCCTTAACGGGCGCGCGGCGGCCGTGGCGCGTGGCGATGTAGCTCAGCTGGTGAGAGCGCACGACTCATAATCGTGAGGTCGACGGTTCGATCCCGTCCATCGCTACCACGTGCAGGACGCGATCTCTCACGGGATTGCGTCCTTCTCGTTTCCGCGAATGACCAACGGGATAGCCGGTTACCGCTCGCCCACGGCTCTCACCCCTGTTGACGACTCACACCCCTATTGACGCGTTCGCGACCCCGTGCTACCTTGCTGAAAAGGTTTTCAGATAACGTTTTCACGGAAGGGCTCAGATGGCCACCATCCGCGAGGTATCCCGGTTAGCCGGGGTCTCCAACGCCACCGTCTCCCGGGTCTTGAACGGCACCGTTCCGGTGTCGCCCGAGGTCACGGGGCGCGTCCTCGCCGCCGTCGAGCAACTCGGTTACCGTCCCAACGCCTTCGCCCGCGGGCTCGTCACCAACCGTTCCGGGGGCCTGGGCGTGTGCGTCAACGACGTCGCCAGCCCCTACTTCGGCCTTCTGATCCGCGGCGTCGAAGCCGAGGCGGAGGCCGCCGGAATGCACCTACTCGTCTCGAGCGGCCACGCCCGCGCCGACCAGGAGCGCGCGGGCCTCGAGTTCCTGGCCGATCGGCGCTCCGATGCCCTCATCGCCCACATCGAGGCGCTGGCGGACGAGGCGTTGGTCGAGTACTTGAGCCGCCCGACCCCGCTGATCCTCGTCGGGCGCAAGCTGGCAGGTCACGAAGAGCGCTGCGTCTACCTCGACAACGAGGTGGGTGGCGCCATAGCCACCGAGCACCTCCTGCAGCACGGCCACACCCGCATCGCGCACATCACGGGCCCGGAACGCTTCCCGGACAGCCGCGCCAGGCGCCGCGGTTTCGAGTGCGCCATGCGCTCTGCCGGTCTCGAGCCGGACCCGCGCCTCGTCATCGAAGCGGACTTCGAGGAAGAGGGCGGCTACCGCGCCATGCGCGAGCTGCTCGAGCGCGACCCCGGCATCTCGGCCGTCTTCGCCGGTAACGACCAGATGGCGGCCGGCGCCTTCGCGGCGCTGCGCGAGGCGGGCCGCAACATACCGGACGACGTCTCGATCGTCGGCTACGACGACGTTCTGCTCGCACGCTATCTCCACCCGACCCTCACCACCATCCGCCAGCCACTCGAGGAGATGGGTCGCGCCGCGGCCCGCGCCGCGCTCGCGCTGGTGGCGAACGAACGGACGGAGGTGAGGAACCGTTTCGAACCGCAGCTCGTGAGCCGGCAGTCGGTGTCACGACTGCGCTGACCCAGGCGCAAGAGCCGGCGCCCGCCAAAGGCCGCGCCGGTCGTGGAAAGGAAGGCGAGAATGCAAGCGAAGGCAAGACAGCTCCTGTTGGCCGCAGCACTGCTGCTCCTCCCCGGCGCGTTCGCGCAGACCCAGATCTCGATCGGGCTGTTCCCCGACCTCGACTCCCACGTCAACGCCATCCTGGAGCAGTTCCAGGCCGAGAACCCCGACATCAAGGTCGAGGTGCGCGTCCTCCAGCACGGCGACCATCACACTGCCCTCGTGACGAACCTGGCCACCGGCTCCGGCGCCGCCGACGTGGTCGCCATCGACGTCGGCTTCATCGCCCGCTTCGTGGCCGACGGCGGCCTCGTCGACCTGAACGCCGCCCCATACAACGCCTCGCAGTACCAGGACCTCTTCGCCGAGTACGCCTGGCTGCAGTCGAGCACCACCGACGGCCGCCTGATCGCCATGCCGACGGACCTCGGCCCCGGCGTCATGTTCTACCGCCGCGACCGCTTCGAGCAGGTCGGGGCCAGCATCGACGACGTCATCAAGGACTGGGACTCCTACGTGGAGTTCGGCCGCCAGGTGACGCGCGACACCGACGGCGACGGCAAGGTCGACGTCTTCCTCATCGCTGACGCCTCCGACGTCGCCCGCGCCATCATGCGCTCGAACATCGCGGCCGGCGACGGCGTCTTCTTCGACGCGGCCGGCAACGCCGTAGTCGAGTCCGACCGCTTCAAGGAGGCCTTCAGGGTCGCCAAGGAGATCCGCGACGCCGGTCTCGACGCCCGCATCGGCTCCTGGACGAACGAGTGGTACGAGGCGTTCAAGCGCGGCACCGTCGCCACCCAGCTCTCCGGCGCTTGGCTCCTCGGCCACCTCCAGAACTGGATGGCGCCAGAGACGGCCGGCCTGTGGGGCGCCTCCGACCTGCCGAACGGCATCTACGGCTCGTGGGGCGGCTCGTTCTACGGCATCCCTGAGCAGTCCCAGAACAAGGAAGCGGCCTGGAAGCTCGTGCAGTTCCTGACCACCAGGCCCGACGTCCAGCTCGCCGCTTTCGAGCGCATCGGCGCTTTCCCGGCCGTGACAAGCACTTACGGCGACCCCCTGTTCGACGAGGAGATCCCCTTCCTCGCCAACCAGAAGGCCAGGCAGCTCTTCGCCCGCGTCGCCCAGAACATCGAGGGCCGCGCGACGAACCCCGGCGACCAGATCGCCGAGGAGATCGTGAACTCAGCCCTCTCGCAGGTGCTCGACGAAGGTAGGAGCATCGACGAGGCGCTCGCCGAAGCCCAGCGGCTCATCAGCCGCCGCGCCAGGTAGAGACCCGACCCCGGTTCCGCGCGTCCGGACCTCCCGCCGTGGGGGCCCGGACGCGCGCGGGCGCCGGACCGGCCGCCATGACCACAGGATCCAGGACCACTACCCGAAGGCCATCGCCGGCCAAAGGTGCGCCTGCCGGCGGCGCGCCGGTCAACGGCACGCCGGTCAACGGCGTATACGCGCGAACGTTCCGCTGGCACCGCTGGCAACGCCGCTGGGCCCCGTACCTCTTCGTCAGCCCGTTCTTCATCCTCTTCGCCGTCTTCGGACTGTTCCCCACCCTCTTCTCCATCTATCTCTCGTTCCAGTCCTGGAACCCCGTGCAGGGCCTCGGCTCCATGAAGTGGGTCGGGGTCGAGAACTACCAGTTCCTCCTGACCGACCCCTGGTTCTGGAAGTCGCTGCGCAACACCATCTGGATCGCACTGGCGTCCGGCATCCCGCAGCACGTCATCGCCATCCCGCTCGCGTTCGTGCTCGTGAGCGGTGTGCGCGGCGCGTTGCGGCACCCCCTGACCGCCGCCTATTTCCTCCCCTACATCACGTCGACGGTGGCCGTCGCCATCGTCTTCAACACGATCTTCGGGACCCAGTTCGGCCTCCTCAACTGGGCCATCGACGGCCTCGCGTCGTGGCCGGTCACCGCATGGCTGTTCTCCGGAATCAAGGAGTCCTTGCCCATCAACTGGCTTGGCCGCGCCCCGTACATCAAGCCGGCCATCAGCATCCTGGTGGCCTGGAAGTACTTCGGCTTCAACGTCGTGCTCTATAGTGCGGGGCTGGCCACCATCCCCCGCGAGTACCACGAGGCCGCCATGGTCGACGGCGCCAGCCCCCTGCAGCGTTTCTGGCACATCACTCTGCCGCTGCTCAGACCGATGATGTTCTTCGCCGTGACCCTGACCATCATCGGCAACCTGCAACTCTTCGACGAGCCGTTCATCCTCACGAACCGCACGGGCGGCCCAAGCGAGTCGGGGCTCACGCTGGCCATGTACCTCTACCGCACCGGCTTCGAGTGGCTCGACATGGGCACGGCCGCCGCCATGGCGTGGGTCCTATTCCTGGTCATCGGGACGGCCACCATCGTCCACTTCTTGCTCTCGGGCCGCCGTGGCCTGGAACGGAGGGAGTAGGTGAGCACGCCGCGCTCTGCCACGAACAAGGCGATGCCGCGCGCCGGGAGAGCCCTCGCGCTGCTGCTGCTCGCCGCGCTCGCGCTCCTGACGGTCTTCCCGTTCTACTGGATGTTCGTGTTGGCCACGCACACGCGCGAGACGATCTTCGCGGCCCCGCCGCCCCTGCTCTTCGGCGACGCGCTGCAGCGCAACTACGAGGGGCTCGTAGCCACCCTCCCGTTCTGGCGCAACATGTGGAACAGCGTTTACGTGGCGGGCATGGCGACGGTCACGACCCTCTTCTTCTGCTCCCTGGCGGGGTTCGCGTTCGCCCTCTACGAGTTCAGGGGCCGCAACCTGCTCTTCGGCTTCCTGGTGGCGTCGCTGACGTTCCCGCAGCTCCTCAACATCATCCCTTACTACCTCATCATCGACTTCCTTGGCTGGCTCGACACCCCACGTGCCCTCTGGTTCCCCGGCATGGCGAGCGCCTTCGGCATCTTCCTGATGCGCCAGTACATCGCCTCCGCCATCAACCGCGACCTGCTCGACGCCGCCAGGATCGACGGCGCCACCGAGTTCCGCATCTACTGGAGCGTCGCGTTGCCTCTCATCCGGCCGGCCCTCGCCACGCTCGCGCTCCTCACGTTCATCGGCCAGTGGAACAACTTCCTTGGGCCGCTCGTGATCCTGCGCAGCCGCACGACGTTCACGCTCCCCCTCGCCCTACGCTCCCTGCAGGGCTTGATCAACACGGACTGGGGCGTCGTCATCCTCGGAACGGCCCTCGCCGTCGTGCCGCTGTTGGTGCTCTTCTTCTTCGCCTCGCGCCAGGTCATCGAGGGCTTGACGGCCGGGGCGGTCAAGGGCTGATGGCACGTCGCCCCACGGCTCAACGGCACATGACGGTGGCGCTGCTGGCGCTGACCGTGACCGCCCTCGCGCCCCTCGCTCGCGCGCAAGCGACCGCGACCGTGCGCGTCGGCGCCGGCAAGGGCTTCGCGCTCCCCGAGCACGCCCTGAGCGGCTTCAACTACGGCAACTCCATGCGCGTCGTCGGGTGGGACGACCTCTTCGCGGCCATCGGCGTCACGTCGCTGCGCTTCCCGCCGGGCAACATAGCCGACGAGCAGCCGCTCAACGAGGCCGCCGTCGCGGCGCTCAAGGTGAACTGGGAGCTGCTCGGCGAGCCCGAGGTGACCTTCGTCGCCAACGCGTTCACCGGCAGCCCCGAAGAGACGGTCGCGGCGGCGCGGCTGCTGCAGGGCGCCGGCATAGGCGTCTCCCTCTGGGAGATCGGCAACGAGCCCGACCTCTACGCCACCAACCGGCTCGACCCATCGTGGACGCCAGAGCGCTACTGCGCCGTCTTCCGCGAGCACGGCGCCGCCTTACGCGCACTCGTCCCGGGAGCGCGGCTCGCGGGCCCTGGCGTGTCGGGCGCGCGGCCGGGCGGCCTCGACTACCTGCGCGAGGTCCTGCGCCTCTGCGGCGACGTCATCGACGTGCTCACCTTCCACGTCTACCCGACGGACGGCACGTGGAGCGACGAGGCCGCGCTCGCCACGGCCGACCTCGTCAGCGACGAGCTAGCGCGCATCGGGAGTTGGCTCGCCGACCCCGACGCCAACCCGCTTGGCCATGCGCGCCGCATCGACGTAGGGGTGACGGAGTTCGGGCTGTCGTGGCGCACGAACAACTTCCACCACCTCGAGGACATGACCGCCGCCATCTGGCTCGCCGACACCCTGGGCCGCCTCGCCGACGGGGGCGTGGCCATCAGCCACTACTTCGCCCTGCAGGCGATGGGCGGCCACGGCCTCATCGACTCGGGCGGCTGGGTACGGCCCACCTATCACGTCTACGCGCTCCTGGCGGGCTTCAGGGGCGAGCTGCTCGAGACGACCGTGACCGGAGCCTCAGGCCTCACCGCCTACGCCGCGAGCGCAGGCGACTCCTTGAGCGTCCTCGTCGTCAACCGCTCGACCGACGCCGTCGTGGTCGCGCTCGACCTACCCGTCGCACCGCAGGCGTACCTCGGCATGCTCGTACTGAACGACGCCGCCTTCGACGAGCTCGGCGCACCGAGCTCGCTCACGCTCGCGCCGGGGGTGGACCTCGAGGTCCCGGCGTCGTCCATCGTCCTGGTACGTAACGCGCCTTCGGCTCCACCCAACGAGGAGTGATGCATGATCGACCGCCACGCCTTCCCCGACGACTTCACCTGGGGGGTCGCCACCTCGTCCTACCAGATCGAGGGCTCGACTAGCACCGACGGCTGCGGGCCGTCCATCTGGGGCGCGTTCTGCGCCCAGCCGGGCAAGATCGTCGACGGCTCAAGCGGCGCGGTGGCCTGCGACCACTACCGGCGCTGGCAGTCGGACCTCGACCTGATCAGGGAGTTGGGCGTGACGGCCTACCGTTTCTCCCTCAGCTGGCCCCGCATCCTCCCGGAAGGTCGCGGACGGGTGGAGCAGCGCGGGCTCGACTTCTACGAGCGCCTGGTCGACGGCTTGCTCGAGCGCGGCATCGAGCCGTGGGCCACGCTCTACCACTGGGACCTGCCCCAGGCGCTGCAGGACGCCGGCGGCTGGCCGGAGCGCACCGTCGCCCACGCCTTCGCCGACTACGCCGACCTCGTTACGGCCCGCCTCGGCGACCGCGTGCGCGGTTGGGCCACGCTCAACGAGCCATGGTGCAGCGCCTTCCTCGGCTACGAGAGCGGCGAGCACGCCCCGGGCCTGCGTAGCCGGCGCAAGCACCTCCAGGCGTCGCACAACCTGCTCCTCGCCCACGGGCTCGCCCTGCCCCGCATGCGGCGCAACGCCCCCGGATCGCGCCACGGGATCGTCCTGAACCTCAACCCCGCCTACCCGGCGAGTCCGGCTCCCGAGGACGTCCTCGCCGCCGAGCGCTTCGACGGCTTCTTCAACCGCTGGTACCTCGACCCCGTGTTGCGTGGCTCGTACCCGGTCGACGCGTGGGCAGGCTACGGCCAGGACGTTCCGAGCGTCGAACCGGGCGACCTGGAAACGATCTCGGCCCCCATCGACTTCCTGGGCGTCAACTTCTACAGCCGCGCGGTCGTCACGGAGGAGCCGGGTGCGCCGTGGCCGAGCACCCGGGGCGTGGCGGTCGAAGGCCCCCACACCGCCATGGGCTGGGAGATCCGGCCGAAGGCGCTGACCGAGCTGCTAGAGCGCCTCGCCCGCGACTACGCGTTGCCGGACGTCCATATCACGGAGAACGGCGCCGCCTTTGACGACGAGGAGCGCGCTGGCGTCTACCACGACCCCGAGCGCGTCGCCTACCTGCAGGCGCACGTCGCGGCGCTGGCCGATGCCGCGCGCGCGGGGGTGCCCGTGGCGGGTTACTTCGCGTGGAGCCTCCTCGACAACTTCGAGTGGGCGCAGGGCTACACCCGCCGCTTCGGACTGGTCCACGTCGACTTCGCCACCCAGCGGCGCAGCCTCAAGGAGAGCGCCCGGTGGTACCAGCGCTTCCTGTCGGGGGGTTGAGCGGGCGAAGTGCATTGTTCTACCCCGGCTCGGAGCCCCCGGCTGTTACAGTGACGTTCATGCTCGAGCCGTCCCTCGACCTCTACGGCACCACGTTCGACACGGTCGACGGTATCTTGCGCGAACTCCTGACGAAGAGCCGGGCCCGCTACGCCCTGATCATCGACCACAAAGGCTTCGTGCTCATGCACGCGCGCGCCCTGTGGGCGCCCAAGCCGCCGTCGCTCGACTCCTTCGCCACCCTCGTGGCCTCCAACTACGCCGCCAACCGCGCCATCGCCAACCTCTTCGGCGAGGAGGGGTTTCGCGAGACGGTCCAGCAGGGCGCCGAGGTCGGCACCTACCTCGAGGAGCTCGGCAGCGAGGCCCTCCTGGCCACCGTGTTCGACTCGACCGCCCAGCTTGGCCGCGTGAAGCTCGCGGCCAAGCATGCCGCCGACGCCATCAGGGTGGCGCTCGAAGGCGCCACGGAGGCGCCGCCGAGCATGCGCTTCGACGCGGAGTTCCAGCAAGGCGCGACGGAACTCCTCGACGGCCTCTTCGGGGCGAGGAACTCATGAGCACCATCAACTTCTCCGCTCGCGAGATCAACTTCAAGATCGTCTACTACGGCCCAGGCCTCTCCGGCAAGACCACGAACCTCAAGCAGATCTACCAACAGGTACCGGCCGAGGCCAAAGGCGAGATGGTGTCGCTGGCCACGGAGGACGAGCGCACGCTCTTCTTCGACTTCCTCCCACTGGACCTCGGCAAGGTCAACGGGTTCAAGACGCGCTTCCACCTCTACACGGTGCCCGGCCAGGTCTTCTACAACTCCTCGCGCAAGCTGATCCTGCGCGGCGTGGACGGGGTCGTGTTCGTCGCGGACTCCTCCATGGCGAGGCTGCGCGCCAACGCGGAGAGCCTGCGCAACCTGCGCGAGAACCTCCAGGAGTACAACCTGCGTCTCGCCGACGTGCCGTACGTCATCCAGGCGAACAAGCGCGACCTTCCCGACGCCATCGGCATGGACGCCCTCAAGGCCGTGCTCGATCGCGAGGGCAAGGTGCAGTTCTACGAGGCCGTAGCGGCCAAGTTCGAGGGAGTGTTCGAGCCCCTAAGGGGCGTCGCGACCATGGTCCTCGAGAAGCTCGCCCAGAAAGCCTGAGAGTTAGCCGGAAGCGCGCCTGGACGGCCGAAACGCCGCCCGGGAGCGTGCTATGTTCGACCCGATGAAGCGCACCCCACTGTTCGAAGCACACGAGGAGCTCGGCGCCCGCATGGTCGAGTTCGCGGGTTACGCGATGCCCCTTCACTACCAGGCCGGCATCAACCAGGAGCACCTGAGCGTGCGGCAGGGCGTCGGACTGTTCGACGTCTCGCACATGGGCGAGGTGCGCGTGGTGGGTCCGGGAGCCACGCGCTTCCTGCAGTACGCGACCCTGAACGACCCGGCGCGCCTGAAGCCCGGCCGCGGTCAGTACAGCATGCTCCCCAACGCAACGGGCGGGCTCATCGACGACCTCTTCGTCTACCGCGAGGGCGAGGACGACTACCTCGTAGTCGCCAACGCGTCCAACACGGCGGCCGTGCTGCTCCACCTGCAGGACCTAGCCGCCGGGCACGAGTGCCACGTGATCGACGAGTCCGACACGGTCGCGCTCCTCGCGTTGCAGGGTCCGGGCGCCCCGCTGCTCCTTGGTCAACTCGTCGACGACGACCTCGGTCAGCTCAAGCGCAACGCGACCCTCGACGTCGTCCTCTCGGGTATCCCCGTGCGCCTCAGCCGCACCGGCTATACGGGCGAGGACGGCTTCGAGATCTTCCTGAGGCCGGCCGACGCCCCCTCCGTGTGGGACATGCTCCTGGCGGCCGGCGCCAGCCCCTGCGGGCTCGGTGCCCGCGACACGCTGCGCCTCGAGGCGGGCTTCCCGTTGTACGGACACGAGCTGACAGAGGCCTCCAACCCGCTCTGCACGCCGTTCGCCTGGGTGGTCAAGGACAAGGAGTTCTTCGGCCGCGACGCCATGTGGGACCCGGCATGCGACGAGCGGCTCGTGGGCCTGAGGCTGACGGAGCGCGGCATCCCGCGCCAGGGCTACCGCGTGCTCGACGCCTCCGGCGCCCCGGCCGGCACGGTCACGTCCGGCGCCCTCTCCCCTCTCACCCGTGACGGCATCGGCTTCGCCTGGGTGCGCCGCGACCTGGCCGAACTGGGCACGGAGCTCGCCGTCGAGATCAGGGGCCAGGCGGTCGCCGCGAAGGTGGTGCAGCCGCCGTTCCACCTGACATGATGCTTAGCGGTACGAGCGCGGCAGCACGCCGCTTCACCTAGGAGTCGGACATGAAGACACCGCCAGAACTGCGTTACGCCGAATCGCACGAGTGGGTCGCCCTGCAGGGCAGCTCGGCCACAGTCGGCATCACGGACTTCGCTCAGGACCAGCTGGGGGACGTGGTGTTCGTCGAACTCCCGGCCGTAGGCCGCCGCGTCGCCAAGGGCGAGCAGATGGCCGTCATCGAATCGGTCAAGACGGCCTCAGATATCTACGCCCCCGTCTCCGGCGTCGTCGCGGCCGTCAACGACGCGCTTGACGCGAAGCCGGAACTGGTCAACTCCGAGCCGTACGGCGAGGGTTGGCTCGTGCGCATAGAGGTAGCCGACACGAGCGAGGTCGACGGGCTGCTCGACGCGACCGCCTACGCGGCGAGCGCGTCCGAGGAGCACTGAGTGCGTTACATCCCGCACACGCGGGAGGACGTGGAGCGCGCGCTGGCCAAGGTCGGCGCGCCTTCTATCGACGCCCTCTTCGCGGACCTACCGAAGGAGCTGCTCGACCCGGACATCCGGGTGCCGAGCGGCATGGACGAGGCCGGTCTCCTGGCCCACCTGCGCGCCTTGGCGGCCAAGAACCGCCCTGAGGGCCCCAACTTCCTCGGCGGCGGCGCACGCCGGCACTTCACTCCGTCCGTGACGGCCCACCTCGCGATGCAGAGCGAGTTCGTGACCGCCTACACGCCGTACCAGCCCGAGGTCGCCCAGGGCATCCTGCAAGCCACGTTCGAGTACCAGACGATCATGTCCGAACTGACGGGCCTCCCCGTGAGCAACGCGAGCATGTACGACGGCGCCAGCGCAGTGGCCGAGGGCGTGCTGCTAGCCATGCGCCAGACGGGCCGCGACCGCGTGCTCGTCAGTCGCGGCGTGCACCCCGAGACGCGCGCGGTCATCGCCACCTACCTGACAGCCCTCGACCTCGAGCTCGAGCTCGTCGACCTGGACCCGCACGCGACGCCAGCCGCGAGCGTGACGGCGTCCATGGCGGACGACGTGGCATGCGTGGTCGCCCAGCAGCCCAACTACCTCGGCTACATCGAGGACATGGCGGGGTTGGCCGACGCCGCCCACGCTTCGGGCGCCCTCCTGGTGGCGGCCGTCGACCCCCTGAGCCTCGCGGTCCTCACCCCTCCGGGCGAGTACGGGGCCGACATCGCGGCCGGCGACGGCCAGACGCTCGGCAACCCCCTCAACTTCGGCGGTCCGGCGTTCGGCTTCATGGTCGTCGGCGAGGAGCTCATCCGCCAGTTCCCTGGGCGCCTCGTCGGCGAGACGGTCGACGTGGACGGCAAACGGGCGTTCGTCCTCACGTTGCAGGCCCGCGAGCAGCACATCCGCAGGTCGAAGGCGAAATCGAACATCTGCTCCAACCACCAGTTGACGGCCATCATGGCCGCCATCAACGTCGCAGCCCTCGGCCCTGCCGGCCTGCGCGACCTCGCGGTCGGCTCCGTGGTCAAGGCCCACGAGCTGGCCGACGCGCTCGAACGCGCCGGCTTCGCGCCGCGCGTCGAGGCGCGGTTCTTCAACGAGTTCGTCCTGCCGGTCGGCCAGGCGCCAGCCAAGCTCAGGTCGGCGCTGGCGCGAGCCGGCGTGCACGCCGGGGTGCCGGTGCCGGAGGAGTACGGCCTCGGCGCCGCGATCGTCCTCAGCGCCACCGAGAGCACCACCTCCGCCGACATCGAGGGGCTGGTGGCCGCCCTGACGGCGTGCGGTGAAGGGCGCGTCGGCGCGCTGGAGGCCGGCCATGCCTGAACGCTCGCATCGTCACGCGCAACTCCCGCTCATCTTCGAGCGCTCGAAGCCCGGACGGCGGGCGTCGCAACCCCCGACACCGGAGCCCGCGGACGTAGCGAGCCTGCTGGGCGCGGAGAACCTCCGCAAGGCCCCCCCACGCCTGCCGGAAGTGAGCGAGCTCGACCTGGTCCGCCACTACACGCAGCTCGCGCACCGGCAGATGAGCATCGACGCCAACATCTACCCGCTCGGCAGTTGCACCATGAAGTACAACCCGAAGGTCAACGAGGAGGCGGCGAAGCTCTTCCAGGACCTCCACCCCTACCAGGCCGAGGAGACCGTGCAAGGCGCGCTCCAGCTCCTCTTCGAGCTCCAGGGCGACCTCGCGACCATCACCGGCATGGACGCCGTCAGCCTCCAACCGGCCGCCGGCGCTCACGGCGAGCTGGCCGGCATCCTGATGATCAGGGCCTACCACCGGGCTCGCGGAGAGGGCGCCCAGCGCCGCATCGTGCTCGTGCCGGACGGCGCCCACGGCACCAACCCCGCGACTGCCGCCATGGCGGGCTACGACGTCGTCGAGGTGCCCACCGGTCCCGACGGCGAGGTCGACCTCGAGGCCCTGCAGAAGCGCCTCACCCCCGAGGTCGCCGCCGTCATGCTCACGAACCCGAACACCCTCGGCCTCTTCGAGCGCCGCATCGTCCAGATAGCCGAGGCCGCCCACGCGGTCGGGGCGCAGCTCTACTACGACGGCGCCAACCTGAACGCCATCGTCGGTCGGGTGCGGCCGGGCGACATGGGTTTCGACGTCGTGCACCTCAACCTCCACAAGACGTTCACCACGCCCCATGGCGGCGGCGGGCCCGGGACAGGACCCGTCGGCGTGAAGGCGCACCTGCGCGACTTCCTGCCCGTGCCCGTCGTCGCCAAGGACGGCGAGCGCTACTACCTCGACACCGACGTCCCCAACACCATCGGGCGCATGCGCTCGTTCTACGGGAACTTCGGCAACCTCGTCAGGGCGTACACCTACATCCGCTCGCTGGGGCGCGAGGGCTTGCGCGAGGTCAGCGGCTACGCCGTCCTCAACGCCAACTACCTGCGCATGCGCTTCAAGGAGCTCGGTTTCACGGTGCCCTTCGACCGCGTGAACATGCACGAGTTCGTCGCGCAACCGCCCGCGGGCCTCAGAACGCTCGACATCGCCAAGGCCCAGCTTGACCATGGCATGCACCCGGCGACCGTCTACTTTCCCCTCATCGTGAAGGAGGCGCTGATGGTCGAGCCGACCGAGACCGAGTCGCTCGAGTCGCTCGACGCCTACGTCGACACG
>JBDZVI010000012.1:0-18090 GCA_040255585.1 Deinococcaceae bacterium | reverse complement strand
CGGCCTCGCGCAGCGACCCAGGTGTGCGGGGCGGGGCCTAGCAGGAGGCCGGTGGGCGCCAGTGGGCGCCGGCTACGCCGAGCAGCTGCTCGAGCCGTCGCCGCTCGGCGCCGGCGCGCTGTCCGTGCGGAAGCTGTGGCCGCAGCCGCAGCTGCTCGAAGCGTTCGGGTTCTCGAGGTTGAAGCCGCCACCCAGCAGGCTCTCGACGTAATCGACCCGCGAGCCGCGGACGAGCGGCCAACTACGCTCGTCGACCACGAGCTTGACGTCGCCCAGTTGGAAGACCTTGTCGCCTTCCAGTAGCCTGTCGTCGATGCGCATGCCGTACTGGTAGCCGCTGCAGCCCCCGGACTTCACGAACACCCGGATGGCGGCGTTCTCGTTGCCGTTCCCCCTGAGCAGCTGGCTGGCCTTCTCGGCGCCCGCTGGGGTCAGGCTCATGCTGTCGAGGTCGGGTGTCTGCGATGACATGGACCAAAGGATACGCCATGACCGGCGCAGGCCATGACGCCTGTGAGCACTTCGTCGTTACGCACCGTCCCGCGTTTGGACGGCGGAGCCCCGCGCCGGGTCCGAGCCGCCCAAGGCGGCCAAACCTGGACGCGCGCCTGGTCGCTGGGTATACTCCTTTTTCGGCTGGCGTGGCGTGCGCCTCTTCCGGGCGCTTCGGCACCGCCAAGCCGGCATGGCGAGCGTCCAGGGGGTATAGCTCAGTCGGTAGAGCGGCGGTCTCCAAAACCGTAGGTCGCGAGTTCGAGTCTTGCTGCCCCCGCCAGGTCGTTGCGGCACCCCGGGTAACCGGGGTGCCGCCGTGCTTCTCGGGCGACCCGACCCCCCGTGGTATCCTCCAGCGTGTGAAGCAGCACGCTCTTCGCGTCACGAGTCCGACACGGGCGTTGTTGGCGCTCCTCGTTTGGTTGACCTTGACCGGGCCTGCCGCAGCGGCCACCAACGAGGTCTGGCTCGTTCCGATCGACGGCGAGATCAGCGCCGCCACCACGGCCTTCGTGCGCAACCGCGTGAAGCAGGCCAACGACGACCAACCGCTCGCCCTCGTCTTCTACCTGGACACGCCGGGCGGCGCGGTGACCGCCATGCAGGACATAGTCGGCATCATCCTTCACGACACGCGCGTCCCCACCATCGCCGTGGTCCAGAACGCCTTCAGCGCCGGCGCCCTGGTGGCCATGAGCGCGGAGCACCTCGCGATGTTGCCGGGTTCCAGCATCGGCGCCGCTCTCCCCATCCTCTCCACCCCCACCGGCATCCAGACGGTCGACGAGAAGTTCTCGTCCGCCTTGCGCGGGGAGTTCAGGAGCGTGGCCGAGGCTCGCGGGCGCAACCCGGTCATCGCGGAAGGCATGGTGGACCCTAAGGTGGAGGTCCCCGGCCTCTCCACGGCCACGGAACTCATCACCCTGACCGCCCGACAGGCCGTCGAGTACGGCATAGCCGACACGGAGGCCCCCACGCTCGACGCCGCCCTCGCCGCGTTCGGCTTCGCCGGCAGCAGCGTTGTGCGGCTCGAGCCCGGCCTGGCCGAGCGCCTCGCCGCGCTCCTCGCGCGCCCGCTCGTCGCCGCCGGCCTGATCGTGCTCGGCATAGGCGGGCTCCTGATCGAGGCCTTCACGCCCGGCTTCGGCATCCCGGGCGCCATCGGCCTCATCGCTCTCGCGGTCTTCGCCACCGCCGCCTACTTCGCCGACCCCCTCGGCCTGCTCGACGTCGCGATCCTGGTCGTCGGCATCGTGCTCCTGGCCGTGGAAGTGTTCATCCTCCCCGGGTTCGGCGTCCCGGGGGTGATTGGCCTCGCGGCCATCGTCATCGCCCTCGTCAGGATTTTCGAGGAAGGCACCATCCCAGTGCTCGGCTACTCCGTCCTGTTCGGCGGCGTGCTGCTCGGCGTCCTCCTCTGGCTCCTGCCCAACAGCCGCCTCGCCGCCGCTTTCCGCCTGACCACGCGCATCGCCACGCCCGACGGCGGCGGGCTCGAGTTCAGGAGCGAGAGCAGGAACCTCGTAGGCCAGGAGGGCGTAGCCATGTCCGACCTCAGGCCCGCGGGCGTCGCCCGTTTCGGCCAGGAGCGCGTTGACGTCGTCAGCGAAGGCGAGTTCGTCAACGCCGGCACCGTGATCACGGTGCTGCGCGTCGAGGGCAACCGCGTCACGGTGCGCGCCGCAGAAGGGCGTGCGCCACAGGGCGACCGCACCGAGAACACCAACAGCTAGCCAGCGCCGTCACGAGCGCAGCAGCCATAAGGAGAACCGATGGACATCCCGCTACTGATCCTCGCCGGCGCAGTAATCCTCTTCTTCATCATCCTCTTCAACTTCATCCCCGTCGGCTTATGGATCTCGGCCGTCGCCGCCGGCGTCAAGGTCTCGCTCTTCTCGCTCGTCGCCATGCGCCTGCGGCGCGTGCCCCCCAACCAGATAATCCTGCCGCTCATCAAGGCCGACAAGGCGGGTATCGAGGTCAACCAGAACCAGCTGGAAGCCCACTTCCTGGCCGGTGGCAACGTCAACCGCGTCGTCGACGCGCTCATCGCGGCCGACAAGGCGCGCATCGCGCTGCCGTTCGACCGTGCCGCCGCCATCGACCTGGCCGGGCGTGACGTGCTCGACGCCGTCAAGGTCTCCGTCAACCCGCGCGTCATCCAGACGCCCAACGTCAGCGCGGTCGCCAAGGACGGCATCGAGCTCATCGCCACCGCCCGCATCACGGTGCGCGCGAACCTCGAGCGCCTCGTAGGCGGCGCTGGCGAGGAGACGATCATCGCCCGCGTCGGCGAGGGCATCGTCTCCTCCATCGGCTCGACCGACAGCCACAAGCACACGCTCGAGAACCCGGACATCATCTCCAAGACCGTGCTGGCCAAGGGCCTCGACTCGGGCACGGCGTTCGAGATCCTCTCGATCGACATCGCCGACGTCAACGTCGGTCGCAACATCGGCGCCCAACTGCAGACCGACCAGGCGGAGGCGGACAAGCGCGTGGCGCAGGCGAAGGCCGAGGAGCGCCGCGCCATGGCCGTGGCGGCCGAGCAGGAGAACCGCGCCCACGTCGAGGCCATGCGCGCCAAGGTCGTGGAGGCCGAGGCCGAGGTGCCACAGGCCATCGCCCAGGCGTTCCGCGACGGCCATCTGGGCGTCATGGACTACTACTCGCTGCAGAACATCCAATCGGATACCACCATGCGCGGCAGCATCGGACGGGCCGCCGAGGAGGGTAGCGACCGAGGGTGAACATCGGCTTCGAGGAGATCATCGGGCTGATCTTCTTCGTCTTCTTCTTCATCATCCCGCTGTTCACGAAGAAGAAGGGGCCGCAGGGCGGTCAGGCGCCTGGCAAGCCGGCAGCCGGTGGCCCCGGGAAGAGCGCGGCGGGCCCGGCTCAGGCGTCCCCCGGTCCGCAGGCTCGCGGCGCGCAGGCCAGCACCACCCCCGGGCGCCAGCCGCAGTCCTTCCGCGAGATGCTTGAAGAGATCCAGCGGCGGGTCGCCGAGGCCGAGCAGACCGCGCGGACGGACGCCGGGTCGACCACGCCCGGTCGACCGGCGCAGTCGGCGGCCGCGCCGGCCCGCCCGACCGCGAAGCCCACCACGCTTCCACCGGCGCACGAAGGCGGGCTGGTCAGCGGCCAGCAGAGCGGACGGCTCGTGACGAGCGGCCCCTCGGGCGGCCAACTCGTGTCCGGCGGCACCCCGTCCGCCGGGCTCGGGCGCGAGGGCGCCTCGGCTCCGCTGCCGGAGTCCGAGCCGCTTCAGGTCACGCGCAGGCGAGTGGACCCGCGGCGGGCCGTCGACTCCCACGAGCAGGTCGTCCGGCCCGGCTCGCGCACGCCTGATGGGAGACAGGGGGCCAAGACAGGAACCGCTACACTGGGCGCGCCAGGCGTCAGGCGGGAACCGGGGGGTCGGGGCTCGCATGACGCCTCGCACGGCCCGGTGTTCCTCGGCGCCGGACGAGACGACCTCCTGCGCGGCATGATCTGGCATGAGGTGCTCTCCGAACCGGCAGCCGTCAAGCGCCTCAGGAGGACAAGATCGCGACTTCGTTGACGCTCAAGCTCCGCAGCCCGGCCGAAGCCCTATCGCTTTACGGCCATAACGACGAGAACCTCAAGCTCATGCGCACGCGTCTACGCGCCAAGGTGGTCGCGCGCGGCGACGAGTTGCGCCTCAGCGGCGAGCCGGCGGAGGTCGCGCGCGCGGAGCGCGCGTTCCGCAACCTGTTGGAGACCATCCGGCAGGGCGGCGAGGTGAGCCTGGCCGAGGTCGCGTTCGGCGAGCTCGACGGCGACGCCGCCGTCGCCGATGCTCATGCCGGCGGGGCCGACCTGCCTGGCGAGGGCGGCGGGCCAGCGCGACCGGGCGAGCATGCTGACGGTCTGCAGCACGGCGCCGACGCGCGCCTGCCGGGCCGGACCAGGCCCAAGACCGCCGGGCAGCGGCGCTACGTCAACGCCATCGCCCGCAGCCCCATCACCTTCGGGCTCGGCCCCGCCGGCACGGGCAAGACCTACCTAGCGGTGGCCATGGCCGTCGAGGCGCTTGTCGCCAACCGCGTGAAGCGGATCATCCTCACGCGCCCCGCGGTCGAGGCGGGTGAGCGCCTCGGGTTTCTGCCAGGCGACCTCCAGGCCAAGATCGACCCGTACCTCAGGCCCCTCTACGATGCCCTGCACGACATGTTGCCGGCCGACAAGGTGGAGCGCCTGCTCGAGCAGGGCACCATCGAGGTCGCCCCGCTCGCGTTCATGCGCGGCCGCACCCTCAACGACGCGTTCATCATCCTCGACGAGGCGCAGAACACGACGCCAGAGCAGATGAAGATGTTCCTTACCCGCATGGGTTTCAACAGCAAGGTCGTCGTGACGGGCGACACGACCCAAACCGACCTACCCACATCGGTCCAGAGCGGTCTGACGACCGCTAGCGCCATACTGAGGGACATCGAGGGCATCGAGTTCCAACACTTCACCAAGGCAGACGTGGTGCGCCACCCCCTGGTGGCCCAGATCGTCCTCGCGTATGAGCAGCACACCTAGACGGCTGAGGGCGGCAGCGACCGGCCGTTACTGGCTGCTTGCCTTCCTGGCGGCCGTCGCCTTCGGGCTCATCCTCTACAGCGTCTACGGCACGCGCCAGCGCACCCCGCTGCGGGTGGGCCAACCGAGCCCGCAGACCTTCGTGGCGCCCACGGCGACGCAGGTCGTGGACCTCATCGCCACGCAACGGGAGCGGCAGTCGGCGCGCGCGCAGATCGAGCCGGTGTACACGTCGGACCTGCAGGTCACTACGTTGGTGCTCGCCGCCATCACGAGCTCCGGCCTCCCGGCGCCCGTCGTCGACGAGGTGATAAGCCGCTACCAGCAGCCGCGTGGCGTCCGCGCGTCCGACCTCGCCGGCCTCATCCAGGAGGTGACCACGCTGGCGGCGCCCGATAGGCAACGCGAGACGCGCCTGGTGCTGGAGCGCCGCCTCGCCGCCAACTCCGTGCCCAACGACCGCCTCACGCAGGTGGCGAGGGACGCGGCCGCGGCCGCGGTGGCGCCCGTCATGCAGTCCGTGGAGGCCGGGCAGGTGCTCGTGCGTGCCGGCGAGCCCCTCACGGACGACGAGCTACGCGTCCTCGACCAGCTCGGGCTCTACAACGCGCGCGAGGAGGCCGCGTCGCAGACCACCTGGATCGTCGTCGGCATCGTCCTCCTAACCGTCATGCTCATAGCGCCGCTCGTGACGGCCAGGGCCATGCTGCGCTCGACGATGTCCTTCCGCAAGGTCGCGTTCCTCGTGGCCCTCACGATCGCCGTCTTGGCCCTGCAACGGCTCGTGGTGAGCGCGTCGCCGCACTTCCTGTTCGCCCTGCTCGTGCCGTTGGTGGTGGCGGCCCTCCTCGGGCCGCGCGCCTCGATGCCGTGGGCCGCCTGGATGGCACTGGCCGTCGGCCTCATCGTCCAGGCTTCCCCCCTGTTCGCCGTCGCCGCGACCCTCGTCGGCAGCGCCGTCGCCGCCCACATGGCGCGGAGCCTCACGAGCCGCCTCAGCCTCCTCTTCGCGGGGAGCCTCGGCGGTCTCGTCGCGGCCGTGGCGCTCGTCGGCCTCGTGCTACTCGGTGGCGGCATGACGCCCGGCGGCATGGCCGGCGGGGCCGGCCTGCTGTTCGCGGGCGGTGTCCTCGCCGGCGTGCTGGCGCTCGGCCTCCTCCCCATCGCCGAGAGCGGGTTCGGCTTCTTGACGGACTTCCGGCTGGTCGAGCTGTCGAGCCCCAACCACCCGCTCCTCCAGCGCCTGATAACCGAGGCGCCCGGCACCTACCAGCACAGCCTCATCATCTCGAACCTTGTCGACCAGGCCGTCAAGAACGTGGGCGGCAACGCCCTGCTCGCCAGGGTCGGCGCTCTTTACCACGACGTCGGCAAGGTCAAGCGTCCGGGGTTCTTCGTGGAGAACCAGTTCTCCGGCGACAACCCGCACGACCGCGTCAGCCCGCACCTGTCCTACCTGATCATCACGAGCCACGTGCGCGACGGCGTCGAGCTGCTGCAGGAGTACCACATGCCCGAGGAGCTCCTCGACTTCGCGGCCGAGCACCACGGCACGACGGTGCTCAGCTACTTCTACAAGCGCGCCCTCGACGAGGGCCAGGTCGAAGAGCTCAACTTCCGCTACCCCGGCCCGAAGCCGCGCTCCAAGGAGACGGGTATCCTCATGCTCGCCGACGCGGTCGAGTCGGCCTCGCGGACCTTGTCGGATCCGACCCCGACGAGCATCCGCTCGCTCATCGACCGCCTCGTCAAGCAGCGCCTGCAGGACGGGCAGCTGGACGAGACGCCCCTCAACTTCCACGACCTCGAGGTCGTGTCAGACACCTTCCAGCGCATGTTGACGGCCATCCTGCACCGCCGCATCAACTACCCGAGCGCCGAGGAGGTACGCAACCTCAAACGGACCAAGTCCGAGGCACCGACCAAGGAGGGCGGCCAGGGTGGCGCACGTAGAGGTGTTGGACGAGACGGCACGTTTCCCTCGCGTTGAACGTCTCGAAGCGGTGCTCGTCGCCTACCTGGAGGCGGAAGGCTGGGGCGAGCGCGAGCTGACCGTCGTCCTGCTGGACGACGCGGCCATGGCGGAGCGTAACGAGCATGACAGGGGCGTTGCCGGCGCAACGGACGTGCTCTCCTACCCCACGTTCGAGCCGGACGGAGCGTGGTTCCCGGGCGTGGCGCACCTCGGCGACGTCTTCATCAGCGTCGACACCGCGCGTCGCCAGGCGGCGGAGCACGGTCACGACCTCGAGACGGAGGTGCTCGTTCTCGCGGCGCACGCCATCACGCACCTCGTCGGGTTCGACCACGTTGACGACGAAGCTTGGCGCCCGTTCCTCGAGGCGCAGACCAAGATCGTCGCGCTCGCGCGGGAAGCCGGCGGCGCGTGAGCGAGGGGCGACGCTTCGTGCGCTCCTTCGCGTTCGCCCTCCGCGGCCTGCGCCTGGCCTGGCGGACGCAGCAGAACTTCCGCATCGAGGTGGCCATCGCCGGCCTGGCGGGCCTGCTCTGCTGGTGGTCGGGGGCGCCATACGTGCCCGTTCTCGTCATGACGGGCCTCGTGCTGGCCTTGGAGCTCGTCAACAGCGCCGTCGAGGCCGTCGTCGACCTGGCCAAGCCGACCGTCGACCCGGTGGCGGCGGCCGCGAAGGACCTGGCGGCTGCCTCGGTGCTCTTGGCCGCGGCCGCCGCGCTCGCCGTTGGCATAATCGTGATCGGGCCGCCCCTCGTGCACAAGCTCGCTGGCGCGCCATTCTAGGGGGTCGAACGGCATGACCGAACGAGAACCTGCTCATGCGCCGGCCGGGGTGCCGGAGGACCTGTGGCGGGCGGCTAGAGCCGCCTATGCCAACGCCTACGTTCCATACTCCGGCTTCCCCGTCGGGGCCGCGCTGCGCGGCGCGTCGGGGGCCGTCTACGCGGGGGCGAACGTCGAGAACGCGAGCTTCGGCCTGACGCGCTGCGCCGAGCAGTCTGCAGTCCAGGCGATGGCTACGGCGGGCGAGCGCGCCTTCACTGAGCTGGTCGTGGTCTCCTCCGCCCACGAGCCGGCGACGCCCTGCGGCGCCTGCCGGCAGGTCCTGTTCGAGTTCGCGCCCCAGGCGCGCGTCTACCTCGTGAACGAGGCCGGAACGGTCAGGGAGACGACGGTCGACGAGCTCCTGCCGGCCGGCTTCCGGCTTTAGCCGCCAGGAACAGGCGGTTCTCACGAGCCGCTAGGTATACTCCGCCGTGATGCGACGTTTCTCGACACTCTTCTCGGTGCTGGCGCTCACCCTGGCGCTTACCTTCGCGGCCGCGCAGGGCACCACGGCCGTGAAGCGCGTGGTGATCCTCCCGTTCAACACGGATGCTGCGGTCTCCCCCTACCAACTGGGGCTGCCGACGGCCCTGCAACATGCACTCAACCAGCTGCCCGGCACTTACGTCCCTCCCGTCGGCGACGCCGCCCTCGTGGCGAACAAGGCGGCGGGCGCGCAGGTGGACGTCGGCGCCACCATCGGTAGGCTGTTCGACGCCAGCGCCGTCGTGACCGGTAGTGTCACGACCGGCGGCGGCGGCGTAAGGGCGGTCATCAGCGTGGCCGTCGGCGGCGGCGTCCAGACGCTCCAGCTGGAGGGGAGCGACCCGGCTTCGCTCGCCACCCGCGCCGCCGAGGCGGTCACCAAAGTGATAGCGCCCGACGTCTCCAGCGCGGCACTCGCCAAGGTCACGGCCGCGGCCGCCCAGACCCCGAGCGTGGCGAGCCTTGGTCCGGCCGGCGTCGCCGCGTCCGGGCTGCCGGGCGCCCGCTCCGACGACTTGGCGGTGGCGGCCGAGCTCGACCCTGGCTCGGCGTGGGTGGTCGTCGAGTACGCCCGTACCGTCGCCCTCGACGGCGACCTTGCCACGGCCAGCGCCGCGGCCAAGCGCGCTGTCGAGCTCGCGCCCGACGATGCCGAAGTCCAGGCGACTGCCGGTGTCGTGTTCGACGCGGCCGGTGACGGCGCCGCGGCCGAGGCGGCGTTCCAGGCCGCCATCGCCGCCAACCCCGCCCATGCCGTGGCGCTCGCCGGTCGCGCCGGATCAGGCTCGAGCGCCGATGCCAGCGCCGACCTGCAGGCCGCCATCGCGGCCTACCCGCGCTTCGTGGACGCCTACGTGCGCCTCGCAGGCCTGCAGAGCGACTCCCAGCGCGCGCTCCAGACGCTCAGGCGCGCCGAGAGCTACTCCCCCGAGTCCGTGCTCCTGCGCGGCTCCGTCATGCGCCGCCTGGTAAGCGCCGGCGCGGGCGGCGACGCGCTCGCCTACCTGCAGCAGTCCCTCACCGATCCCCTCGCCCGCTCCGCCGGTCTCTACGCCCTGGCGCGGCTGCTACCGTCCGCTTACGTGGACCAGGCTTTGCGCCTCGTGACCGACGGACAGGAGGCGTACCCCGACAGCGTCGACCTCAAGGTCGCGCAAGCCGACCTCCTCCTGCAAGCGGGCAGGGCCGAAGAGGCCGAAGCGGTCCTCGGACCGCTGTTCACCCAGTACCCCACCGACCCGTCCGTCGGCAACCTCCTTGCCGTAGCCCAGGCGCGGCGCGGCGACCTGGCCGGCGCGAAGCGCACGTTCGAGGCCCTGCGCGGCACCGGCGCCGACGTCGACAAGAGCCTGGCGGAGCTGTACCTGGCCGCCGGCCGCGCGGCCGGCGCTCTCGGCCTCATCGAGCCGCTGGTGACCGCCGACCCGGAGAACGCCGAGCTGCTGGCCCTGTACGGCACGGCCCTCGTACGCGTCGGTCGCCTCGCCGATGGCCGCCAGGCTCTCGAGAAGGCCGTAGCCATCGACCCTGAGCAGGCCATCGCGCGCCGCAGCCTCGACCTCCTCGGTCAGCAGAGCCAGCTCACCGGCGGGGCGGAAGTGACGTTCTCCGAGGAGGCCGGCGTGGCGTTCCAGCAGGGCCTGTACGCGCTCGACGTCAGCGACTACGCCGCCGCCGTCGCCGCGTTCTCGCGCTCCAACGAGGTACAGGCCACCGGCCTCGCGTCCTTCTACCTCGGCTACTCCAGGCAGCTCAACGGCGACACGCGCGGCGCCGTCTCCGACTACGAGGCAGCACTCCAGACCTACCCGAGCTCCGACACGATCCTCAACAACCTCGGCTACGCCCAGGTCGAGCTCGGGCGCTTCGACCTGGCCCTCGACTACCTGCGCAGGGCCGTGGCGGCCAACCCCGAGAACGCCCAGGCGCACCTGAACCTCGGCATCGTCTACTACGCCATCCAGCGGTTCGACGACTCCATCGCCGCTTTCACCGAGGCAGGGCGGCTCGACCCGAGCCTTCAGGCCACCACCGACGGCCTGATCGCCGACGTTCGCAAACGCATGGGGCAGTAGGGCGGGGCGCCAAGGGACCGCCCCCCAAAGCGCGCTAGCATGTGACGCATGACGATCCGGACCGCCGTCAAGGCCCTCGCCCCCTACCGCTTCACCCCGCGGTCGGAGCCCATCAAGCTCGATCAGAACGAGAGCCCGGACGACGTGCCCGCGACGCTCAAGGAGCGCGTCATGCGCGCGCTCCTAGACGTCGCGTGGAACCGCTATCCGGGCCTGGGCCCGACGGACCTCGAGGCGCGCCTGGCCGAGCACCACGGCGTGGCCGCCGAGTCCGTCGTCGTGGCCAACGGCTCGAACACCCTCATCCAGGCCCTCACCATCGTGTCCGGGATCGGGCGCACCGTCGTCACGGTCGCGCCGACTTTCGCCGTCTACGCGTCGCAAGCGCGCCTCCTCGCAGCCGAGCTCGTCGAGGCGCCCCTCGGCCCTGGCTTCGCCCTGCCGGCCCGTGAGCTGCGCGACGCGCTCACGAACCGCTCCGGCGTGCTGTTCCTCGCCAACCCGGCCGCTCCGACCGGCAACCTCTTCGGCGAGGCCGAGGTGGAGGACCTGATCGGGGCGGCGGGTGAGTTCCTGGTCGTGATCGACGAGGCGTACTCCGAGTTCGCGGGCAGGAACCTCGAGGCCCTGGCGGCGCGCCACGAGAACGTCGTGCTCCTGCGCACCTTCAGCAAGGCGTTCGGGCTCGCCGGCGCGCGCGTCGGTTACGCGTTGGCGCACGCTGGCGTCGCGGAGGAGCTCCGCAAGGCGTTGCTGCCGTTCAGCGTCAGCGCGTGGCAGACCGCGACGGCCATGGCGCTGCTCGACGAGCGCGAGGTGGTGGCGCAGCGAGTGCGCCACGTGCTGAGCGAGCGGCGCCGCGTTTGGGCCGCTCTGGCCGCCATGCCCGGGGTGGAGCCCTTCCCCTCCGAGGCGAACTTCATCCTGTTCCGGGTCACGGATCCGGCGGCCTGGTACCGCAGCCTCCTCGAGGCCGGCGTCGTGATCAGGCGCCAGGACCACCTGCCAGGCGCCGAGGGTTGCCTAAGGGTATCCATCGGCACCGTGTCGGAGAACGACGCCTTCCTGGCCGCTTGCGAGGCCGCCTCGAGCGCCGCGCGAAGCGTCGCGCCCCCCGCATGACCAACCTTTGGAGGAACGAGATGGACCAGACACGCACCGCTGAGGTCGTTCGCGAGACGCGCGAGACGCGCATCCGCGTGTCCGTTGACTTGGGCGCGACCAACGACGCGTCCACTGGACCGGCGCGCCTCGGCACCGGCCACGGCTTCCTCGACCACCTCCTGGAGCAGCTCGCGCGCCACGGCCGCTTCGCGCTCTCCCTCGAGGGCACCGGCGACCTGCACGTCGACGTCCATCACCTGGCGGAGGACTGCGGCATCGTCATCGGTCAGGCGTTCTCGGAGGCACTCGGAAGCCGTCAGGGGATCGAGCGCTACGGCAGCGCGTTCGTCCCGATGGACGAGACGCTGGCCCACGTCGTGGTCGACCTGTCCGGCCGGCCCCACATCACCTTCGACCCTGGCACGCTGCACGGCGACTCGGGCGGGTTCACCGCCTACCATATGCGCGAGTTCCTCAGGGGCTTCGCCAACCATGCCGGGGCGACGCTCCACGTACGCCTCCTGGCCGCCGACGACACGCACCACGCGTGCGAGGCGGTCATGAAGGCCTTCGCACGCGCCCTGCGCGATGCGGTCAAGATCACCCATGCCGACCTACCCTCCACCAAGGGCCTCCTGTGAGCTTCAGCAGCACGGTCATCGACTACGGCGCAGGTAACCTCAGGAGCATCGAGCGCGCCCTCGGGGCCGCTGGGCTCTCGCCCCGGGTGGTCTCCGACCCGGCCGACGTCGGCAGACCGGACCTGCTCGTCCTCCCTGGCCAAGGCCACTTCGGGCAGGTGGCGCGAGCCTTCAGGGCGTCGGGGTTCGAGGCGGTCGTACGCGAGCACGTTGCTGCCGGCCGCGCGTTCCTCGGCATCTGTGTAGGCTTGCAGCTCCTGCTCGACGGCTCTGACGAGGCGCCGGGCGAGCCGGGGCTTGGACTGCTGCCGGGCTGGGTCAGGCGCTTCCCCGCTGGCGTTGCCCCGGTGCCGCAGATGGGTTGGAACCGGCTGGGCAAAGGCGCCGACTTCCCGCTCCTGGCGGGCGTAGCCTCAGGGGCTTACGTGTACTTCGCGAACTCCTACTACGCCGACGTCAGGCTAGAGGATCGGCCGGTCGCCAGCGCCACCACCGAGTACGCCGGGGTGAGCTTCCTGTCCGCGTTCTCGATCGGGAACGTCCACGCCACGCAGTTCCATCCTGAGAAGAGCCAGGCCGTCGGACTGAGGGTCCTCGGCAACCTGGCCGCCGTCGCGCGCGGGGCGGCCGCGTGAGGCTGCGGCTCGCCGCCTGGTTGGCTCTTGTGGTGCTGTCGGCGCAGGCTGCGGCCCAGGACAGCGAGCCGGTCGCATGGGCCGTGCAGACTGTCGCGCTGCGCGACTACCGCGAGGCCCAGGCAGCCGCTGCGGAGCTCCGGGTCAGGGACTTCGACGCCTACACCGAGTTCGCCATGCAAGACGGCCTGCAGTTCGTGCGCGTCCGCGTCGGCTGTTTCACGAGTCGCGCGGCGGCCGAAGCCATGGCCGACGCGCTGCGTGAGCGGGTCACGAATGAAGCGGCCGTCGTCGAGTACACGCCGGGCGCACCGGCGCGCGCGTGCGCCACCAGCACGGTCGGCTTCATGAAACCCTCGGAGTGGGAGCCGGTGCGTGAGCCTGGCGCCATCCCGGCCTTCAACGTCAAGGTCAGCGGTCTCGGCGCGCGCGTCATGCACGACGGCTCCCGCTGGCGGGTCGAGCAGGGTTACGGCCCGATCCCGCTCCGCGGCGAGCTCCCGACGGCCGAGTTCACTGAGGCCGTGCGGGGCGGGGTCCGGTTCGTGGCCGAGATCGTCGAGGGCCACTCGTACGTCATCTGTCCCGGTCGCCTCCTCGCCCAAGTAGGCGAGGTGGCCATCGTCGAACAGGGTGAGCTGCTCGTGGCCTGCGACTTCAGGAGCGAGGCGCCATGAGCCGCGACGAGAAGCCACGGTCGGTCGGTCATGCCGACCAGGCGGCCATACGACCCCTCGTGGTCCTCACTGGGCTGAGCGGCGCCGGCAAGACCTCGGCGCTGCACGCCCTCGAGGACCTCGGCTTCTACACGGTCGACAGCCTCCCTCCGAAGCTGTGGACGACGTTCGTCAGGACGCTGGGCGGCGACTGGAAGGGCACGTGCATCAGCATCGACATCCGCGCGCGCGAGCTGCTGGCGGACGTGCCGGACGCCGTCGCCGAGCTGAAGGAGCACGGGTTCGCCCCGCGCCTGATCTTCCTCGACGCCTCCGACGAGGTGCTCGTGAAGCGCTACAACTTCACGCGCCGTTCCCACCCGATGGCCGCCGGCACCCTCACGGCGGACCTGGCCGCCGAGCGGGTGGCGCTCCAACCCCTGCGGGCCCTGGCCGACGACGTCATCGACACGTCCAACACCGACGTGAGGGCGCTCACCCAGCTCCTGTGGGACCGCTTCTCGGGCGGGGCGGGCGCGGTCCTACGCCTCGTGTCCTTCGGGTTCAAGCGCGGCATCCCCACCGACGTCGATGTCGTGCTGGACGTGCGCGGCATGCCCAACCCCTACTATTCGGAGAAGCTGCGGCGGCTTCCCGGCACCGATCCAGAGGTGCAGCGGTACGTGTTCACCCCCGACGCGCTCGAGCTCTACCACCAGATCCGCATGCTCGTGCGTTCGCTCGCGCACCTGGCCGAGAGCTCCGGTCGCAACAACTACACCGTGGCCGTCGGCTGCACGGGGGGTCAGCACCGCTCCGTCGCGGTAGTGGAGCGCCTGAGCCAGGACCTGGCCGGCGCGTATCGCAGCAAGCCGCAGCACCGCGACCTCGCCGCCGCGCTCGGCGAGCACGCCCGTACCCACGGGGAGCCGTCTTGAGGCCTCCGGCCGCCATGAAGAGGCTCCTCCTCTGGCTGGCCCCCGGCATGGGGGTCAAGCGTCACCTCGCGGTGGCCATGGGTGGTGGCCTGCTCGCCATAGTTGGCGTGCTGGCTTGGAGCCTATGGGCGTTCGACGAGGAGCGGCGGCAGGTGGCCGAGCCGCTGGAGCGGGCGCTCGGCTCCGGCACGTGGGACGCCTACGGCGGCTGGATCGCGGTGCTCACCGCGCTCCTCGGTATCGGGATAGTCGTCATCGCCGTCGGCCGCCTCAACCGGTCGCTGCTTTCGAACTGGCTCCCCCACCCCGACGACGCCGCGCTGCTGCTCAACCGCAAGGTGGTGCTCGCCAGAGGCCCGCGGATCGTGGCCCTCGGCGGCGGCACGGGCCTCTCGAACCTGCTCAGGGGTCTACGCAAGCACACGACGAACCTGACGGCCGTCGTGGCGGTGAGTGACGACGGCGGCAGTTCCGGACGCCTGCGCGCCGCCTTCGACATGCCCGCCCCCGGCGACCTGACGGACTGCATGGCGGCGCTCTCTGACAACGAGTCCGAACTCGCTCGACTGCTGCAGTACCGCTTCACGCGGGGCGAGGAGCTGCGCGGCCACACGTTCGGCAACCTGCTCATCACTTCGGTCACCGAGGTGGAGGGCGACTTCGGCAACGCGCTGCGCTCCATCAACCGCCTCCTCGACCTGTCCGGCCGGGTGTACCCTGCGACTGCGCAGCCCGTGACCCTGGTGGTCGAGAAGGAGGGGGGCGAGACGGTGAGGGGGGAAGTCAACTTGCGTTCCGTCAAGGGCGCTGTGGTGCGCATCCGAACGGAGCCGGATCAACCTGAGGCGATGCCGGAAGTGGAACGCGCCATCCGGTCGGCGGACCTCATCGTCCTGGGGCCCGGCAGCCTCTTCTCCAGCGTGATCCCGCCCGTCCTGGTCCCATCCGTGCGCGAAGCCATCAACAAGAGCAAGGCGAAGCTGGTGTACGTGTGCAACATCATGACCGAGGCCGGCGAGACCGACTCCTTCGATGCCTTCGACCACGTCGTGACGGTCGAGAGGCACGGCGTGAGGGCGCCCGACGTCGTCCTATGGAACTCGACGCCCGTCGACCAGGCGCGTCTCGCAAAGTACTCCGAGGAGGGCGCCGAACTCGTCGGCCGCGCGCGTTCGCGCCTCGAGCTGGCCGGCGTGCCGGTGCTGGAGCTGCCCTTGCTCGGCAGCGGCGCCTACGCGCAGCATGACAGCGACAAGCTCGCCACCGTCCTCGCCGACCTGGCGACGGGTAGCGACAGGCATCTCAAGGTGGGTAAGACTGTACGGGTGCCCGGAGTGAGCCTGTGATACTGCCGACGATCCTCGCCCTACTGGCGCTCAGCGTCACCGACCCGAGCGGGGACGCGTTCGGCGACGGGACCCTGTCGCCGCCTACGGCGCCGATCTACGCTGACACCGCGGTCTTCGACATCCGGGCAGTTGACCTTGCGGCCGTGGACGGCGGAACGCGGCTGAGCGTCTCGCTCGGTTCGCTCGGCCTCGTGGGGGGTGACGGCGTCCCCGAAAGCGGCCCCGACGGCGGCTCAGCCGAACCGGACGGCACGGAGGAACAGCCGGTCGTCGACCCCACCGATCCCGCCGTCGCGGATGACCAGCCTGAGTTGGTCGGCGAGGTGCCGCTCACCGGCTTCCTCCCAACCGTCATCGACGTCTATCTCGTCGGAGCCGGCCCTGGTTTCTCCGAGACCCTGCCCGGGCCGGACCTGGACTTCCCCACCGGCACCGCATGGCAGTACGCGGTGCGGATAACCAGCGACGGGGCTCAACTGGTCGCCTTCCCCGGCGCTCAGGCCCAGCCGGTCGATCCAGGAGCCGAGGCCGCGTCTGCTGACGCAGAAGCGGCCGCATCGGCTGGCGCAGAAGCGGGCGCCGACGTGGTGGACGGCGCGGAGCCGGGCGAGGAAAGCGGCCAGGACCCCGAGGAGGTCGAGACGGCGCCTGCCGAGCTCGGACCGGCCGACATGCCCAGGCTCGCCTTGAGCGTCAGCCGACAGGGTCGAGACCTGGTCGTGTACCTGCCGATGACACTGCCTGACGACACGCGCGTGCAGGCGATGTCGGGCGTGTACGATCCGTTCTCCCCGACGGGATGGCGCCCCTTGAGCCCCACGCCGTCGCCGTGGGCCTTCTCCGGCGCGGAGCCGCAGCTCAGCCCGGTCATCGATCTGCTGGCCGCCGATCCAGGCGCCCAGGTCGCCGCCATCACCACGGGCGTGCTACCCAGGCAGTCGGAAGCGCGCTTCGCCCGGTTCACGCCGTGGCCTTACGTCATGGTGCTGGGGCTCCTGCTCGCGCTGGGCGGCCTCGTGCTGCGCGGCAGGGTCAAGCCTAGCCGCGTCGCGACGGGCGCGGCCGGCGTGGACGGGACCGGAGAGGCCACTCCGTCTGTTGGCGCCACCGGTACGGCGGTGGCCGCCGTGGCGGCGGCGGACCCGGCCGCCCCGGCGGTCGGTGAGGCCGACCCGACCGGGCAGCCCGAGGTCGAAGCAGGTCATGACGAGACCACCTTGGGTCGTGACGAGACCGACCCGGGCCCCGCTCCCGCCGACGGTCTTGGCGAGCAGACGGGCGACCCCTCAGCCGGTCGCCTCGACGAGCGTCGCACCGAAGACGTCGATCAGGCTCATCCCGCTGACGGTGACGACGGCCCCACTCCCGCCCCGGCCGGCGACCTCGGCGAAGGCCTTGACCAGCTCGCGGATGATGATGACGACGACGACCTCTACGACCCTATCGCCACGGCCGCGGACGTGCTGGCCGCCGAGGTCGCCGCGGCCGACGAGGCCGGCGCCGTGGATCAGGAGCTGCTGGTAGACGATACGGACGAGCTCGTCCTCGACACGGGCGAGCGTGAGGCGGCGCTGGCGTCGCTGCTCGAGGGGTCGGGTGGCGCCCCGCCGGCCACCGAGCCCGTCGACGCGTCAGCAGACGCGCCCGCAGACGCTTCCCTCGGCGAGTCGGGCGACGTGCCCGTAGGCGAGCCCAGCGACGCACACGTCGACGCCCCCGCTGACGCATCCGTCGGCGAGTCCGGCGACGCGCCCGTCGGCGCGCCCGCAGGCGCGCCCGTTACCGAAGCCGTGGCGGAGCCCGCCGCGATGGCGGCAGACACGATGGCGGCCGACACGACGGCGCCCGCCGCGACGGTGACAGACACCAGGGACCCGTTCGGCACGGAGGCGGGCGGCACCTTCCTACTGCCGGTTGATGACCCGCGCGCGGTCGAGGACTTCCTAGACGAGATGGGCGGCGAGGAGAGCTTCTGGCACCCGCGGGCGCGCTCCGCGTTCGCCCGCCCTCCTACGATCGAGACCGTGATCGCGACCGTAGTCGAGCCCGGTTCGGAAGGGTCGGATGACGCGCCGTCGGACGCATCGGACGGCCTGGCGCTGGAAGAGCCCGGGAACGATCCCCCGGTCGCTTAACGGGGCTCAGCCCCCGTAAGTGCCGGTCGCGGTCAACGCCTTCTTGGGGACGGCCAGCTCCACGCGCGCGCCAAGTCCGCGCAGGCGCTCAGCGACACGCTCGTAGCCGCGGTCGACGTAGCGCATGCCGCTGACCTCGCTCAGCCCATCGGCCGCGAGGGCGGCCACGATCAGGGCGCCGCCCGCCCGGATGTCGGCCGCATGCATCGCGGTGCCCTTGAG
>JBDZVI010000155.1:0-2279 GCA_040255585.1 Deinococcaceae bacterium | reverse complement strand
TACGCCGTCAGCGCCAAGGCGACCGACAAGGCCGGCAACAGCACCACGACCGACGCCATCGCCGTGAGCGTCACGGCGGCCGAGGTGCCCGCGACCACCGGCTCCGTGGGTGGCACCGTCAGCCGCGTCGACCTCGGACCGGCCGCCTTGGCGGCCTCCGCCGCGGTCGCTGCCGCAGCCAAGCCGGCTCCGATCGAGGCCGGCCAGGTGTTCGTGACCTTCAAGCCGGGCGCGCGCGACGTGACCTTCGGCGCCAACGGCACGGCGACGGCCGGCGCCTTCACCTTCAAGGCCGACGGCGGCTTCTCGTTCGCCGGCAGCGAGTTCGTCCGCGAACGCGCCTACCCGGTGGGCAGCGGCCTCTCCCTGTACCGCACCAGCGGGCTTGACGAAGCCGGTACCCGGGCCCTGGTCGACAGGCTCGGCAGGTCGCCGCTCGTCGCCGAGGCGTTCCCGAACTGGATCCTCTCCGCGCACGCCGAGCCGGGCGACCCTGGCTACCCGCTCCAGTGGTCGTACCCGCAGCTCAACCTGCCGGAAGCGTGGGACAGCGAGACGGGCGACACGAACCACATCACCGTGGCCGTGCTCGACACGGGCCGCTACGACCACCCCGACGTGCAGTGGGCCGCCGGTGGCGCCAACTTCGCCAACTGGAACGGCGCGGCGCCCGGCGAGGGCACGATCGATGACCCCCATACTGCTCCGGGCGGCTCGCCGCACGGCACGCACGTGGCCGGCACCATCGGCGCCGCCACCGACAACGCTCTAGGCGTCGCAGGTGTGAACTGGAACGTCGACGTGCTGCCCGTCAAGGTCCTGGCGGCCAACGGCAGTGGGAGCTTCGCCGGGATCATCGAGGGGCTGTACTGGGTGAGCGGCGACGATTGGGAAGGTTACGGCGGCCACGTCAACGACAACATCCCCAGCGTCATCAACATGAGCCTCGGCGGCAACGTCGAGACTTACTGTCCCGCCAGCCTGGACGGCATCTTCGCCGACCTGGCCGACATGGGCATCTACACGGTCGTCTCGGCCGGCAACGACTCCTCGCCGGCGGACGTCTACTTCCCGGCCAGCTGCCCGAGCGTCATCACCGTCGGCGCTACCGGCCCCACCGCGCTGCGCGCCTCGTACTCCAACTTCGGGCCGTTCGTCGACGTGATGGCGCCGGGCGGCGACTTCTACGCCAACGACCCGGTCAACGGCAACGTCCTTGACGGCATCATCAGCACGGTCGATTCGAACAGCTACGACTTCTACCAGGGCACGAGCATGGCCTCCCCGCACGTCGCGGGCATCGTCTCGCTCATGCTCGCCCAGGAGCCCGACCTCACGCTCTCCCAGGTGCGCCAGCGCCTGCACAACGCTTCCGTGCCCCTCACCCTCGGCGAGTGCAGCGCGCCCACCCTGGGCCTGGACGGCATGAACGGTTGCGGCGCCGGCCTCCTCGACGCGGCGGCGGCCCTGCGCGGCGACGTCCTCACTGCGCCGAGCGCCTTCGTCTACGCCGTGCCGAACACGGAAGGCGGCACGGTGCCGGTGTTCTACGGCGACCTCGCGGCCCTCGAGAAGCTGGCCAGCTACAAGACGGAAGCCGTCTCCGACGGCGCGGGCGGCTTCACGTACTCGCTCGACGGCCTCGAGCCGGGCGCCTACCAGGTCATCGCGCTCGAGCTGCGCGACCCGGAGACCGGCATCTCGAGCATCGACCGCATCGGCTGGGCCTACGACGTGGCCGTGGAAGCCGGTGCCGCCGCGGAGGCGGACGTGAGCGTCGTGCCCATGTACCTCCTCCTGCCGACGAGCCCGGACTGAGCCGAGGGTTCGCGGCGCCTAGCAGAGGCGTGTAGAACGAACCTTATGAAGGGAGCGGAGCCGAACCCACGAGTTCGGCTCCGCCCTTGCTGTTTGCACATATGGTCACCGCCGGTCAGGAATTACCCTGGAGAGCGTGGAGCACGTGAAATGACGGTATATACCTGGTACCGACAGCCGGCTGACAGGCTCACAAGACAAGGTGCATGAGCGTTGCCCTGCAACAGCGCCGCCTTAGAAGCGTCAACTCCTTCGCCAACGCGCCTACGTAGAACGTAGTTAATCACCCAGGTTAAGTATGGCGCGGGTCCCTTACCGCTTTTGGATGGAGAGCGTAGGGGAAGCCGGTTGGCCTTGCGCCTTGTAGTCATGACCCGGGTGGTCGCGGACCGCGGCGCGAACCTCAGGCTCGACCTCGAGGGCGGCGTGGCGAACGTGCCGAGCCTCGGCGAGCGCGCCTG
>JBDZVI010000086.1:0-12201 GCA_040255585.1 Deinococcaceae bacterium | reverse complement strand
GAGATGAGGTCGATGCGACCTTCGCCGGCGTCGGCCGGGTAACCTTCGACGACCTCGCCGCCCCGCTCGCGCGCGTGTTCGACGGCCCCTTCGAGCAGGTAGTGCATCAGCCCTTGTCTGCGATACCCGGCGCGCACGACGAAGCAGACGACAGACCAGGCGTCGCGGTCGTCGACGAACGGGATGGTCCGTGAGTTCATCAGCCGACGATAGGTCGAGCGCGGCGCGACAGAGCACCAGCCCGCGGCTTCGCCGTCCACGTAGGCGAGCACGCCGGGACCCGGTTCGGTCGCGCATTCAGCACGCATGTGCGCGATGCGCCCGTCGGCGTCGAGGCTGGAGTTGCGGTAGGCCATGCACCAGCAGCCCTGCTTACCCGTCTTCGGCCCGACCACGGCCGCGAAGTCGTCGAACCGCCCCGTGGCCGGGTAGATCGCTACTTCGAATGCTCCGAGGGGGAGGTCCATCGCTACGAGGGCCTTGCGAAGGCGAGGACATGACCATCCGGATCGAGCGAGTACCCGACGTCGTCGCCCCAACCACGAGGTGCCACCGGACTGAGCTCGGCGGCGCCCGCCTCGATGGCGCGCCGGTGGTACTCGGACGGGTCGCGTACGACCAGGTAGACCTCGCTCCTGGGGATCCCGCTCGCGCGGCCAGGATCCGGAACGGCTTCGCCCAGGAGCCGGCGGATCCCTGCCTCGGGCATCAGCCCGAGCCTGGCCTGCGCTCCGACCTCGAACTCGGTCATGCCCGGCACGTCCAAGCTGGGCGTTCGCTTGAGGACGGCGCGGTAGAACGCGGCGCTGGCCGCTTGGTCCCTCACGTACAGGATGAACAGTACTGACCGCGCCTGAGATGCCTCCGAGGCGGGCTCGGGGCTGACAGGCCTGGGCAGGTCGCGGGCCGCGGGGAAGTCCCGCACCTCGTGCCTAACGACCTTCGACATGGCGCGCGAAGCTGTCGAGGATCGCCTGCCAGCCGCCACGCTGCAACTCGATGGGGTTCTGGTCCTCGGCGTCGAACGTGACCCTCACCCTGACGCCGCCCGGCACCTCACCGAACTCCACCCGCGCCTCGCGGTCGCCGAACGTGTACTCGATCAGCTTGCCCTCCACCACCGTGGTGTAGGTGCCGGCGAAGTCGAAGCCCGTGCTGCCGTCCTTCGCTTCCATGCGGGACGAGAAGGCGCCGCCGGGGCGCAGGTCGACCGTCGAGGCGGTCGTGTGCCAGTCGTCCGAGGCGGCGTTCCAGCGCTGGATGTCGTCCGGGTTGGAGTAGGCGTGCCATACCTCGGCCAGTGGCGCGTCTACCACGGTCTCTACAGTTATCTTCACGGTCAGGACCTCCCTTGCGGTGCTTGCTTGGAGTGCGGGCGCCCCTTAGCTCGTGGCGGCAGCCAGGATCTTCTTCAAGGTGTGGAAGAACCGGGTCGTGTTGCGGGTCGGGAGGATGTCGGCCCCGAACTTCCCCGTTACCCGGCCGTCGATGAGGCGCCAGATCACGTAGGCCTCGAACTCGTTGACTGCCACCATGTCCATATCGTTCCTGGACGTGCTGACCGGTAGGTCCAGCTCTTGGTTCAGCGGCTCGGACGTGAACATCACGCAGAAGCGCAGGTCGTCCGTCTTGGCGACCTCGGCGAACGGGTCCCGGTCCAGGACGGCACCGAGTTCCGCCGGCGTGCGCAGGAACGTCGGGACCGCGTACCCCAGCGCGTCGTGAAGGGCCCTCTCGATCGTCTCGGTGAGCGAGGCCCTGTCGGTATCAAGCGTGTCGAAGAAGACGTTCCCGCTATTGATGTACGAGCGCACGTTGGCTAGGCCCAGGTCGGTGAAGACTTGGCGCAGCCGGTCCATCTTGACCACGTGCCCGCCTACGTTGATCCCGCGCAGGAGCGCGACGTACCGGATCGGTGCGCTGGGGCCGGTCGCTCTCATGGGACCCATCGTGCCGCGAGGCGTCTCGCTGGGCCGCCGCGGGCGTCACGTTCCACGCGTCGCGCCGCGCTCGTAGCGCGCCTCCACGGCGGGGGCCTCCTCGCCCTCGGGCCGGGCTCCGCCGCGACCCGCGCCATGATCACGCCGTCGTGCTGCTTGCCCTGATCTGACCAGGGGTAGGCCAACACCAAGAACGCGTTGGCCGCCGCCGTGGTCACGGTCGCCTCTGTCGCCGACTCGCGGACGGGCTCACCGGGTCCAAGCCAGAGCAGGTTGCGGCCCGACCAGGTGCCAGCGAGCATGCGGGCGTCGATAGATGTGCTCATAGCGCCTCCTTCGCTTGGTGTTCCTACCACGGCCGGACTCGACAGTCGTAGGTAGGACATGGGATGGCCAGGATGAAGTCTACGCACCGTGGTCGATCGCTTGCTTTACCATGCACCATGCCGGCCACTACTCTGCTCGGTTCGTGCAGGCTCGTCCTCGCCCTTGCGATCATCGTCGCGATAGCCGCGACGTTGCTGGACACGCTGACGCGCGGACCCGTGAACGTCTTCAACTTCTTCGGCTACTTCACTATCCAGTCGAACCTGCTACTCGCCGGCGCGCTGATCGCCGCGGCGGCGTACGACCTACGTGGGAGAGCGAAACCGAGGTCGCTCGAGCTCTACATGGCGTATACGACCACTTACATAGTGATCGTCGGCCTCGTCTACGCCTTGCTCCTGGCCCCCCTGGGAGCTGCCGGCGGCGTGCCGGTGCCGTGGGCGAACTTCGTCTTGCACTACCTGACGCCGGTGGCTGCGGCGGTGGTCTGGTTACTGGTCGGGGACAGGCGCGGGCTTCGCTGGAACCGCCTACTCGGCGTGCTCGTCTATCCGACCATATGGTTGACGGTGGTGTTGATCCGGGGAGCCACCGATGGCTGGGTTCCTTACCCGTTCCTTGACCCCGCCAACGGCTACGGCTCCGTCGCCGTCACATGCGTGTTTATCTGTGTGGCGATCCTTGGTGTCGGAGCCCTCGTCTTCTGGGCCAGCCGTCTTCGTCTGTTGGCGGTCGGTGCCACGGAGGACTAGCCGCCACGGGCGTGCAAGGCTCGGTGAGGCGCATCTGCCTACCTGTGGTGTGCCGCGTACCTGATGGCCGCTTGCAGGGCTTCAGGTGATCTCCTCCGTCACGAACGGCGGCGGTTCATAGGCCTGCGCCTCCTGCTCCGAGCCGAACTCGACCTCGAAGTAGGCGGGCGTTCCGGCTGGGATGTCGAACACGTCCAGGCACCCACCGGCGATCAGGTACCTGCGCTTGCTTACCCTCAGGCCTCCGGCGGCGGCGAGCGCCTCGTACTCCGCCTTGTCGAGGTACAAGTTCGTCACCGGTTGGACCCCCCGCGCCGATTCGCCGTATTTGATGCCGAACTTGTACGTCGTGCGGCCGTCGGGGTCGATGACCTGCCTGAGGCGCAGACGGGTGCCGGGCCAGTAAGCGTCCTCGAGGCGTCTGAACGGCAGCCCGGCGAGGGAGCCGACGCGGGCCAGGTCGACGAGCCACCTGCGCTCGATCTCCAGCAGCGAGTACTTCGGTCGCTCTTCGGGGGCCGGCATCTTCTCACTCTCTGATCTGCCGCCTCGGCCCCGCGGTTCCGGGCGGGGTGGCGGGGTGCGACTTTGTCGCGCCGTGAGCCTACGTTGGCCTGACCGACCGAACAAGTCAAGCTCACTTGACATCCAGCGCTAGTCAAGTATGCTTGACATGTCAAGGACGCTTGACGGCAGGTGGTCGCGACCGTATCTGGCCAGTGGAGCTCACCGTACGGAGGAAGGCACCTTGAGGAAGAGGACGTAGTCATGGAGAACGAGGTCAAGCAAAGGCGCGAGGCTGCAGGGTTGTCGCAACGCGAGCTGGCCGAGCGCCTCGGGGTATCCAGGCAGACGGTCAACTCGATCGAGACGGGCAAGTACGACCCGTCGCTGCCTCTCGCCATCGCCATCGCGCGCTTCTTCGAAGCGTCAGTAGAGGAGATGTTCCATGTCGATGCGTAATGGATCCGCGCCCGGCAAGCGGGCGCCGTTGGTGGTAGGTCTCTTGGCCGGTGCGGCCGTCGTCGTCGTGCTCGGGCTCCTCGTGAGGGAGTTCGGTCCTGGGAACATGGGCAACGGTGTTCTCGCGGGCGGCTCCATCGCCCTCCTCGGGATAGGGGCAGCCGCCTGGCGCGCTTGGCACCGGCCCGACGACGCAGGTCCGCTCGACCGCCACTTCGCTGGTAGCGCCGACGAACGAGACGCCGTCGTTCTCACGCGAGCGCTCGCCGTCGCGGGCGTGACCGCCCTCCCGTTGACCGGGCTTGCGACGGTGGCCATCGCCGTGGGCCTCAGGTGGGACATCGCTTTGGCGGTGCTGCTGTTCGCTCAGCTCGCCATCCTGGTCGTGGCGTACCGGCGCGAGGTCGTCCGTGGCTGAGCGATTCGTAGAGTGAACCGGCCGATGGTCAGGGTTTCTCGGCCTTACCCGAGGCCGGGCCGTCGGCCGGGAACCGCTCAAGCGTCCAATGCGATGGACAGAGTCAGGTCGGCCATCCATCATGTCTCGTCTAAGTGGGCGTTCGATCGTCGATCCAATGCCGTACCGGGACCTCGAGGAACTCGGCGAGACCGATGCTGTCACCACCAACCAGTAGTGTCCTCGACGCTCCGAAAGTGTCTACGAAGGCCTTCATGCCCGGCAAGGACGATGGTGTGCCGCCGCTCTTCACCTCGATGGCAGTGAGCCTTCGGCCGGCCTTGACTACGAAATCGACCTCGCGGTTCCGTTCACGCCAGTAGAAGACCTCCACTTCGCCCATGAGGGCGGCGTTCGCTAGGTGCGCGCCTACGGCCGATCCGACGAGCCGCCCCCAAAGCGCTCCGTCCTGCCGATAGTCCTCGAGGGCGAGGTCGCTCTGAACGGCCAGCAGCGCGGTGTTCAGCACTTGGAGCTTCGGGCTCGAACCGCGACTGCGAGCCTTGTCGCCCGCATACTTCTGGAGTCCGAGGACTAGCCCGGCGCCGCTCAGTAGGTCCAGGTAGTGCGCGAGAGTCGTGGTGTTGCCGGCGTCCTGCAGTTGACCCAGCAGCTTCGTGTAGGAGAGTACCTGCCCGGAATACGAGCACGCCAGTTCGAACAGTCTCCGCAGGAGCGCAGGTTTGTCCACCCTGGTCATCAGGAGCACGTCGCGCGCGATGGTCGTCTCGATGAGAGAGTCCAACACGTAGCGCCTCCAGCGTTCCCGCTCGTTCACTAGCGACGCTGCTCCTGGATAACCGCCGAAATACAGGAACTGTTCCAGCGTGAAGCCGAACGCTTGCGACATCTCGCTGAACGACCAGTGGGGTATGCGTAACGTTTCGAAGCGCCCGGCGAGGCTCTCGGTGAGCCCGCGCTGGACAAGGAGGGGCGCCGAGCCGAGCAGCACGACCTTGAGGTCCCGACCGTTCCTACTGTCCTCGTCCCATAGCCTCTTCACAGCCTCGGACCAGTTGGGCACCTTCTGCACTTCATCGATCACGAGGACGCCCCCGGACAAGCGGGCCGCTTCCCACTGTTGTGACAGCCACTCCGTTGGTTGTAGCCCAGGCTCGTCGGCGGAGACGAAGCGTACCGACCCCTCGAACTTGCTGGTCGCCTGTTGGACGAGAGTGGTCTTCCCGACCTGGCGTGGACCGATGACTACCTGCATGAACCGCCGGGGCTCAGCGAGGCGCCTCTCTAGCTCGGCGACTTGGGGGCGTTTGTAACGGTTGGACGGAATGCTCATTACGTTGAGTAAAACTACTCAACGTAATGAGCAAAATGCAACCAAGGACCTCTAGGTCTTCTTGTACAGCGCGTTGAGCGTCACCCGCTGGCCGCCCGCCGTCTCGACCCTTACCCGCTCGGTCGGCAGTACCGGCTCGAGGCCGTGGCGGAGGAAGTGCTCGTCGAGCCGCTCGAGGTCCGGTAAGGTCATGCGCCTGTCGGGTGAGCCGAAGCCGACCCACACGTCCTGCGTTCCGTGCTCGCGCGTGAGCGGTGTTCCGTTCGGCGCCGAGTCCGGCGCGAAGTTCGCCACCAACGCGAGCCCACCCCGATGCAGGACGCGTGCCAACTCGGACAGGGCCTGGAGCCACTCGGCGTCGCTCTGGGCGTCCTGCAGCACCCCGAGAGCGACGACCAGATCGAACTCGCCGCTGATGAACTCGCTCAGGTCGTGCATGTAGCCGCGCGTGACGCGCCACGCCGCCTCACGCGCACCTAGTACAGCAGCCAGCCGTCTGCGGGTCTCGGCCACCATCGCCCTGGAAGCGTCGAGCGCCCGGACATCCGCGCCCTGCTCGGCCAACCAGACGGTGTTGCGCCCGCCGGCGCAGCCGAGGTCGAGGACCCGCGGCTTCGGCCCCGTGCTCCAGGCCGTCTTGACCGGAGCGTACTCGTCCTCACCACGGAACAGCTTGACGAGCCGATGGTCGGGCGGGCGCTCCGCGAAGCGCGCCGCCACCTCGGGCTGCTCCCACATGCTCGTTGGCACGGCGGGTGGCAGGGCGGCGGTAGCGTCGGCGCCGGCAGTGGTCCCCGCATCGGCCCACTCGGCCACCATGGCCAGCGTCAACGGGTCGCGCACCCCGTCGTAGTAGCGATCCAGCACTTGCGAGAACTGGCCGCCCCGGGTGTCCACGGCCTCGAACAACGTCATGCTCGAACGCAGCTTGACGTCGTCGATCGGGCCCACAATCTGCCGCGCGCTCGCGTCCGAATGGCTCAGAATGGCTGCGGCGCACTCGCGTAGGCGCGCGCCCAGCAGCGGGTGGTCCAGGTACGCCCGCGCCTCAGCCAAGGAACCGATGGCGTAGCGTACTGCCATGTCGCTATGGCCCAGCCCGACGACCTGGGGGAAGACGAACCACATCCAATGGCTCGTCTTCCGACCCGCCGTCAACTCCGCCAAGGCGGTGGCGTAGGCGTCCTTCTGGGCAGTGACGAAGCGGGTGAGGTCGTGCGGGTCTTGTGCGACCATCGGAACCAGCGTACTGTCTCGACCGTTCGCGCCGCAGCCCGGACCCTATGACGCAAGTGAGGCGCGAGCATGAAAGAAGTACAGTTGGCGGCGGTGGACCATGACCGGTAGGAACCAGATCGAAGCGTCCTCCCGCGTGGTGGCGCGTTGCGCTCGCTTACCGGTGCGCCCGCATAAGGACGAGGTGCTCGGATGACGCTCGGGCGGGCTGTAGGCTCGGAGCGCTCCACCGTCGGCTCCATCGAGCTCTTCTTCGACCTCGTCTACGTCTTCGCCATCGTCCAGATCTCGCACCTCCTGATCTCTGACCTGTCGTGGCGTGGTTTCGCCCAGACGGCTGTGGTGTTCGCCGCGATCTGGTGGGGCTGGAACTACACGGCCTGGATGATGAACTGGCTCGATCCCGGCCGAGGTGCCGTTCAGTTGCTGAACGCCGTGCTGATGCTGTTCGCGCTGGGCATGGCCGCGGCCATCCCGGCGGCGTTCGGCGCTGGTGGTGTTCTCTTCGCGGCCTGCTACGTCCTGATGGGGCTCTTGAGGCCGACCTTCATGGTGATCGCGTTCCAGGGGCCTCTGGCGCGGAACTACCGGCTCCTGGGCGCCTGGTCGGCAGCCGCGGGCGTCCTGTGGTTGGTGGGGGCGTTCCTACCTTCGGAGGTGCGGCTGGTCGTCTGGCTCGTGGCCGTGGTCGTCGACTACCTCGGTCCACGGGTCGACTTCTGGTTCCCCGGTCTCGGCAGCGCCCCGATGTCCGGTTGGGACACGGACGCCGAGCATCTCGCCGAGCGCAACCGCCTGGTGTTCATCATCGCGCTGGGCGAGTCGATCCTGCTGATGGGCGGCTCGTTGGCGGCCGCCGGCGCCGTCGATGTCCGGCTCGTCGCCGGCTTCGTCGTCGGTTTCGCGGCCCTCGTGTCGCTGTGGTTCAACTACTTCGCCCTGGCCGGCCACGATGTGCTCGGCGGGGAAGACGGCACCGCCGCGCTGCGCTCGGCCTACGCGTACGCCCATGCGCTGATGGTGGGTGGCGCGATCCTGGTCGCCGTCTCGATCGAGTTGCGCCTGACCCACTCTCACTTGAGCACGCCCATGGTCCTGGTCACGATCGCTGGCCCGCTCGTCTACCTTCTGGGGAACGTGTTGTTCCTGCGTTCGCGGTTCGGGCGGGTCGCGCTCACGCGGTACGTCGCGATCGCCGCACTCGTCCTCATCGGCGTGGCCGCCGTGGTCTGGCAGCACGAGCTGCCCGTTATCGCCTTGAGCCTCGCTGTGCTCGCGGTCGTCGGGGGCCTCGCGGTGAGGACGGTCCTTGCTCGGACGAGGGGCGCGTCGCATCCATCGTCCACTACTACGTAGCGATCGGCGGCGCTGTCGCACCCAAGGTGGGGCCGGTACGCTGCTTACAGCAGCTGCCTGAAGTCGTCGATGCTCAACCCGGTGTCTCGTACGCTGCCGGCAAGCAGCTCATCACGAACGCTCAGGTGCTCGGATATGGCTATTCGGATGTTGTCGATAGCGTCTTTCTCAGTGCTACCTTCCGACCAACAGCCCGGGAGCCCGGGCACCGTTGCGCTGTAGCCTTCGTCGGTATGTTCCAACGCGATCTTGTACTTCATCAGCGCCCTCCAGAAGCAAGCGTAGTCGGTCCGCTTTCGCCCCGGGGTCTCCTACAGCGGCCCTGGCCTAGGGCGATTCGGCTGACCGGGTAGCACAGGTGAGCAGCTAAGGAACCTCCCCGTAGAGCACTGGCACCCGCACGCAGGAAGGCCAGTCGGCGCCGTGGTGCACGCGTTGCGTTGCGACGACGGGCTCCGGATCGGTGAACGGGTCCGCCCCGGTGTTCGTGTTGGGGAAGAACGTCATGTAGTCGGCTGAGCAGATGTCCACCCGGATCCTGTGGCCGGCCCCGAACACGTGCCCGGCGAAGTGCAAGTACAGCTCGTACGCCTCGACGCTGCCCGGCGTTAGGAGGGACGACGGCGTGGCGGGCCAGTTCCTGAACTCGGCGCGGATGCCGTTCGTCGATACCTTGCGCGCCACGCCCTTCTCGTCGACGTCGGACACGGTGACGAAGAAGTCGGTGTCGACTGCGCTCGACGCGGCGAAGAAGCGCGCGGACAGGTTGCCGGCCACGGCGACGTTCTCCTTCAGGACACCGGTCTCGTACACGAGGTAATCCTGGCGCGACTGCTGCTCGTTGAGCACAGATGGCGTGAACTGCCCGTCGCCGGACGCCACGTTGCTCGGGTCGTACACGTAAGTGTCGAACCTGCCGCCCGGTAGGGGGGTCGTCACGAGCCGGCCGTTGCCGTGCATGGAGTTGGCGCCGCCGTCGCTGTCCAGGTACAGCTCGACGAGCCGCGCCTCCGTCGGGTTCCAATCATCGGAGGTGCGCCACTCGTTCGCGCCCTCGCCGCCCAGGTAGTAGGTCGCGCGCGGCTTCTCGTCCTCGCCGTTGGCCACGCCCTTGAGGTAGCGGTCGAACCAACGGATGGTGCGGGTGTCGAAGTCGTAGTCGATGGCGTTGTCGCCGTACGCCAGGTCCATGCAGTCGCGGAACGCGTTCAGCCCGTGGGGCCACGGCCCGATGATGATGCGCCGGCCCGGCACGTCGTGCTCGGTCAGGAAGCGCCAGGTCTCCTGAACGCCCAGGGCGTCGCCGTCGTGCCAGCCCGACAGGATCAGCATCGGGACCTTGACGTCATGCGCGTGCGCGCCGTTGTCGCAGTGGCGCCAGAACTCGTCGTACTGGTAGTGCTCGGCCCACATGTCCCAAGGGCCGGAGCGCTTCCCGATCGCCTGAGTGGGGATGTCCAGCAGCGGTCGCATGCGCACGACCTTCTCCGGGTCGACGGTCTTGCCGCCGAACACGTCGAAATCCGTCCTGTTGGACACGGACTGGCCGAGCGTCCAGCACAGCAGCGGCCACGAGCACACGGCGCCGCCGCGGCGCACCGTGTCGTAGTAGAAGGGCGAGCCGACGTTCACCTCGCTGATGGCGGTCTTGAGGCTCGGGTGGCCTGTCGTCGCCGCGGCCGTCGTCGTGTAGCCGAGGTAGCTGGCGCCCCACATGCCGATGTTGCCGTCGCTCCACTCCTGCGCGGCGATCCAGTCGAACAGGTCGCGGGCGTCCTCGCGCTCGTGATAGAAGGGCACGAGCTCGCCGTCCGAGTCTGAGCGCCCCCGCACGTCCTGGATGACGAAGGCGTAGCCCCGGTTCACCCAGTGGGTGCAGCGGTTGAGGTCGCGCGCCTTGCCGTAGCACGTGCGCACGACGATCGTCGGGAAGCGCTGGCCCGGTTGACCGCCGGCCGGGAGGAAGACCTCGGTGGCGAGGTTCACACCGTCGCGCGTCCGGACGGCCTGGTTGCCCAACGGGCGGATCCCGTACTCGACCTTCGACAGTTGCGGGTCGGCGTACTTCGCGAACGGCGTCACGCTCTCGTGGCCGTCGCGGATGAGCATCTCGCTCGATATGCGCCCTGGCATCACGAAGGCGACGACCTTGCCTTCCACCGTGACGACGTCCATGATGGGCGGTTCGCCGCGCATCGCCCAGAGCTGCCCCGTCGCCTCCCGCCCGTCGACCGTCCCCGGGAACGCCAGGTAGCGGTTGTAGCGGGTGCCGTTATCGAGCGTCACGCTCTCGCCGTTCCACGCGGCCGACGAGAGGGCGGCGAAGTTCGCGTGTAGGGAAGGGAGGTCGAAGAGCGACTCCTTCATGTTCTTCTCGAAGGGGACGCGCTTGAGCTGCATGCGCGTCTGCGGGTCGACCGCGTGCCAGAGCAGCTCGTTGCCGCCGAACACGAACTTGCCCTCGTAGACGCCGGAGCGGTAGTGGTTGAACGTGAGGGTGGGCGGGGCTTCCTTCGGTGCTGCTTCCATGCGTGCGGCCTCCATACGTGCGGCTTCGGTGCTCCCGGCCGCAGGCTTGCTCCATGCGCCGCTCGTGGCGGCAGGTATCGACGGGCTCACCGATTGGACATCCGCGAGTCGATGGCGTCCCTGAGCCCATCGCCGACCAGCGTCAGAGCGATGATCGTCATGACGATCGCGAGGCCGGGCAGGGTCGTGATGTGCCATGCGTCCCGGATGTAGGCGCGCCCGCTCGCGAGCATGGCGCCCCACTCCGGGGTGGGGGGTTGGATGCCGAGGCCGATGAACCCCAGGCCGCTGATGGTCATGATCCCACCCGGGATGTACATGACGAAGCTGGCTATCACGGGTCCGATGGCGTTGGGAAGAACGTGCCCGACGAGGACCCGCGCGGCGCTCGCGCCCTGGGCCCTGACGGCCGCCACGTACTCGAGGTCCTTCACTGAGAGCACCTGGGCCCGCACGAGGCGTGCCATCCCGGGCACGAAGCTCAGGCCGATGGCGAGCATTAGGTTCGTCTGGGTGGGCGCCATGATGGTCACGAACGTGATCATCAGCAGCATGGCCGGGATCGCCAGCAGCACGTCGAGCGCCCGCATGAGCAGATTGTCGGTGCGGCCGCCGTAGTACGCCGCGGTCGTACCGATAAGGGTGGCCGCGAGGCTGGCGAGCACGACCGACCCGATGCCGATCGTGAGCGAGACGCGACCGCCCCACAGGATGCGCGCGAGCAGGTTCCGACCGAGCTCGTCGGTGCCGAGCGGCTTGCCCTCCACCGGGATCTGCAGGCGCTGGGAGATGTTCACGCCCACCACGTCCCGCTGGTAATCGAACCAGAGCGGCGCGCTGAAGCACGCGAGGATGATCGCCGCCAGGAGGAAGAGCCCCGCCACGGCCGTGCCGTTGCGACTGAGGCGTCGCCACGCCGTCTGCCACGGGTTCCGGCCGAGCCTCTCCTGCATCAGGTCGCCGGCTCTCCGTACATCGACTCGAGCCGCGGGTCGATGACCGCGTACGAGAGGTCGGTGAGCAGGTTCGCCACCGCGATGACCACGGCGGCGATCAGGACGCCGCCCATGATCGTTGGCACGTCCTGCTGCCGCACGGCGTCGACCATCATCTTCCCGATGCCGTTGATGCCGAAGAGGATCTCGATGACGACGGCGCCGCCCACCGATTGCCCGACGAGGAGGCCGACGGACGTGACGACGGGCAGCAGGGCATTGCGCAGCGCGTGCTTGCGCATGACCACGCCCTGCGGGAGCCCCTTGGCGCGCGCGGTACGGATGTAGTCCTGCCGCACCACGTCGAGCATCGACGCCCGCGTGAGGCGCGACGTCACGGTCCAGCCGGCTA
>JBDZVI010000011.1:0-54580 GCA_040255585.1 Deinococcaceae bacterium | reverse complement strand
CCGTGCTGGCTTGGGCGGCAGCGTCTTGGAAGGTAGCCGTGTTGCATCCGCTGCGTTGCACGGTTAGAACCCCGGCAAGGTGCGCAAATAGAACCCCGGTAGGGTGCGCGAACGGTTCTTGAGTCGTCGAGGAGCGCGTGCCCGCGACGACGCCCCCCCCCCGTCACCGCCCCGCCGCGTTGGCCATGGCCGCCAGCTGTTTGCGATCTACGGCCGCGACGGTGCGACCGTGCATGGTGATCGCGCCCCCTGCGTGCAGCCGCGACAGGTTGCGGCTGACGAGTTCCGGCACCGTACCGAGTTGGGCCGCGATCGCACCGTTCGTGTCGAGGACGAAGGGCACGCCGGCGTCCGCCACGCTCAGCAGGTAGGCGGCGAGCCGGTGGATGACCTCCTGAAACGAGATCTGCTCGACCAGAGCGACCAGGCGCCGCAGCCGGCGACCGAGCATCGTCATGAGATGCAGGGCGATCTCGGGTCGGGCTCGCAGCAGCCGCTGGAAGCCCTGCTGCTCCAACCACAGCACCTCGGAGTCCTCGGCCGCCTCGGCGCTGGCCGGGTACTCGCCGCCGTCGAGCGACACGAGTTCCGCGACGGTGTTGTACGGGTGCTCCACTGCCAGCACCACCTCGCGCCCGCTGGCCGGCGAGATCACGTAGACCTTCACCTTGCCGCTCACGACTACGGCCAACCCTTGCGCGGGCTCGCCCGCCATGAACAGGGGCTGGCCGGCTTCGAGCCGTCGGCGGTGCGCAACGGCCGCGAGCGCCTCGAGGTCTGCCTCGGGCAACTCCGCGAAGAGCGGGCAACGGGCGAGGATCTGAGCTGCGGTGAACGGCACGTCACCAAGCTAACCGGTGGCGGCCTCGCCACCACCTCCTCGTGAACGGGAGTAACATGCGCCGGTGGCGCGGACGAGTTGGCAACGCATCCTCTTCGTGATGTTCTTCGCCCAACTCCTCGCCTCGATCGGCTTCTCCACCATCTTCCCTTTCCTGCCCAACTACGTCGAGTTCCTCGGCGTTCGCGGCTCGGGCTCGATCATCTTCTGGGTGTCGGCCGTGTTCAGCGTGCAGGCGATCGCGATGATGATCGCGTCACCCATCTGGGGCGCGATGTCGGACAGGACGGGCCGGAAGCTGATGGTCGAGCGCGCGCTGTTCGGCGGCGCCATCGTCGTCTTCCTCATGGCCTTCGTTCACTCGGCGGAGGAGCTCACGTTCCTGCGCCTCATCCAGGGCCTGACGACCGGCGTCGCTTCGGCCGCCTCGTCGATGGTCGCCTCCTCCGCCCCGCGCAACCGCCTCGGCTACGCCATGGGCATGATGCAGACGGCGAGCTGGGCCGGCGCTTCGATCGGCCCCATGATCGGCGGGGTGCTCCAGTACTTCTTCGGGTTCAGACTCTCGTTCGTGCTGACGGCCGTGCTGATGCTGGCGGGGGGGCTGCTCGTCTACTTCGGGGTGAAGGAAGACTTCAAGCCGCCCGAAGGGCGCGGCAAAGGCATGGTGGGCGGCATCGTCGGCGCGTGGCGCGACGTGCTGCGCACCGCCGGCGTGCCCCTCGCCTACTTCCTGCGCTTCAGCGCCTGGCTGGGCCGCACCATGCTGGTGCCGTTCCTGCCACTGTTCATCGCCACCATCACGGTCGACAAGGACCTGGCGGGTATGTACACGGGTCTCGCCATCGGCCTCGCCGCCGGCTCCTCCACGCTGAGCGGCGTCTTCCTCGGCCGCCTGAGCGACCGCATCGGCTACAAGCCCGTGCTGGTGGCGTCCACCTTCGCCTGCGCGCTCTTCTACGTGCCCATGGCGTACGTCGGGAACGTCTTCCAGCTCATCGCCGTCAACGTGCTGATCGGCTTCGCCATCGGCGGGGTGCTGCCGGCCATCAGCGCGATGCTCGCGCGCCTCACGCCGCCTCAGGTGGCCGGGGCCGTCTACGGCATCGACAACTCCGTCTCGGCGGCCTCGCGGGCGCTGGCGCCGATCGTCTCCGGCGCCGTCGTCACCATGACGAGCTTGCCAGGCGAGACGAACTACCGCACCATCTTCCTCGTCACCGCCGCGCTGTTCTTCCTGACCGCCGTGGTGGCCGCCTGGTTCCTGCCGAAGCGCGGGGCCGAGCCGGAGCCAATTGCCTAGCGGCAGGGGTATCCCGAACCGTTGACCACCCGCTCAGTAGGCGGTTAGCCTCGTAGCGTCACCAGGGGTGTCCGGCGCCCATCCAAGCGCCGGGCTGAGATCACACCCTAGAACCTGACCCCGGTCATGCGGGCGGAGGGAGAGTGACGCAGCGCGCCAAGCGCCGTGCGTCCGTAGGTGACGGAAGGACGTGCGACCATGCGCAAGTTCTCTACCATCCTCGTCTGTCTGGCACTAGCGCTGCTCGGCTTGGGTGCCGCGCAGCGCCTCACCGTGCTCACGCACGATTCGTTCGCGCTGCCGAGCGAGCTGTTGGCGGAGTTCACGGCGCGCACCGGCGTCCAGGTAACGTTCCTGCAGGGAGGCGACGCCGGCGAGGTAGTGAACCGTGCCGTGCTGACCAAGGCCCGGCCGCTGGCGGACCTGCTCTTCGGAGTGGACGACAGCCTGCTCGAACGGGTCAGGAGCGAGGGCATCTTCGAGCCCTACGCCAGCGGCGAGCTCGCCCGCGTCGACGGAGCGCTGCTGCTCGACGTCGGCGGTCTCGTGACGCCGGTCGACGTCGGCTACGTGCTACCCAACATCGATACCGCATGGTTCGCGGAGCGCGGGCTCGTGCTCCCGGCGGCGCTCGAGGACCTGGCGGATGAGGCCTACCGGGGCCTGACGGTCGTCGAGAACCCGGCGAGTTCTAGCCCCGGGCTGGCGTTCCTCCTCGCGACGGTGGTCCGCTTCGGCGACCCTGAGGCGGGTATCGGAGCGACGCGCGCCGACCATGGCGACGACGGTAGCCACGGCTACTACCCGGACTGGCTCGACTACTGGGCGGCACTGACCAAGAACGACGTCGCGGTGGCCGACGGCTGGTCCGATGCGTACTACACGGTGTTCACGCGCTACGGCGGCGACCGCCCCGTGGTCGTCAGCTACGCCACGAGCCCCGCCGCCGAGGTGATCTTCGGCGATGCAGCGGCCGCCGACGCGTCGGACGGCGACACCGCGGTCGCGCAAGGGCCGACGGCCAACCTGCAATGCGCTGGCTGCGGCTACCGCCAGGTGGAGGGCATCGGCATACTGGCGGGCACGCCGAACCGCGCGGCGGCCGAGGCGTTCGTCGACTTCATGCTGAGCCGCGAGGTGCAGTCCGCCATCCCGCTCGCCATGTTCGTCGATCCGGTCGTGACCGACGCGACGCTGCCGCCGGAGTTCGAACGCTACGCCCGGGTGGCCGACGGCGTGGTGGCCGACCCGCTGCCCGCAGCCGCCGTCGAGACGAACCAGGCGCGGTGGCTGCGGCAGTGGACGGCGGTCGTGCTACAGGGCCGGGACCCCGCCAGCGTGCGCTGACGCGCCACGCGTCTCCTCCCGCTCGCCGCTCAGCAAGGCGGCGAGCTCGGGCGCCGCGTCCAAGACGTCGGCAAGGGCGCCCTGCGCGACCACCCTACCCTCGTCGAGGACGATCACGTGATCGGCGCGCTCCAGGGCGGCGCGACGATGCGACACGACGAGGCAGGTCGTCTCGCCGGCCGTGAACAGCCCGTCCCAGAGGCGCCGCTCCGTCTCGACGTCGAGGGCGCTGGAGATGTCGTCGAACACGAGGAGCTCGGCCTTGCGCAGCAGCATGCGGGCGGCGGCGGCCCTTTGCACCTGACCGCCCGAGAGGCGCACCCCGCGGGTGCCGACCTCGGTGTCGAGCCCGGCCTGCATGTTGGCGAGGTCGGGGCCGAGCACGGCCTGCTCCAACGCCTCCCTCACCTCGGCGTCGGTGACGGCGGCGCCCATCACGACGTTCTCGCGCAGGCTGTCGGAGAACAGGCGCGGCACCTGCGGCGTGTAGGCGGTGCGCGGCGGCACGAAGAACGAAGCAGGGTCCGTCACGGTCGCGCCGTTCCACGCCACGGTGCCGGCGTCGCGCGGCAGCAGCCCGAGTAGCGCGCGGAGGAGCGTCGTCTTCCCGGAACCGACGCGACCGGTCACCACCACGAACTCCCCGCGCCGCACCGAGAACGTGACCCCTTCAACGCCCCTGCCCCCGCCGGGGTGGTGGGCCGTCAGGCCGACGACATCGAGGCGCTGGAAGGTCTCGACGTTCGGCAGGCTCTCCACGAAGGGGGGCTGCGGGTGTTCGAGGTCGTAGGCGCGCGGGGTCACGAGCGCCTCGACCGGCGCGTCGACGAGCAGCCGGCCGAGCCGCTCGAACGCCACGCCTGTGCGCTTGTGCTGCACGACCATCAGGCCCATGAACGACAGGGACTGGGTGAGGCGGGGCAGGTACGTGACGAACAGCGCGAAATCGCCGACGGTGAAGGAGCCGTCCTTCAGGGCGGCGGCCCCGAGCAGCAGGATGATGCCCGTCGCGATGTTGACCATGTTGTCGGTGACGCTCCTGAAGAGCTCGGTGAGGAGCGTGTCCGTTAGGGCGCGACGCTTGCGCGCGGCGTTCAGCGTGGCGAAGTGCCGCAGCACGAACGGCTCGCGTCCGGAGGCCTTGACGGCCTGGACGCTGCCGAAAGTCTCGCCGAGGAAGTCGGTGACGCGGCTCGTGGCCTCGCGGCTCAGGCGCCGCGCGTTGCGGATATGCGGGCGCAGGAGCCGCGTGAGGAAGATGGTGAGGGCGAGCGGCACGCTGGCCAGGAGCGTCATCAGCGGGTTGATCGCCAGCATGGTCGCGAAGGCGGCAAGGGCGAACGCCGCGAACCCCCAGAAATCGCACCAGTACTCGTAGTACTCGCCGATGTCGTTGACGTCGTCGCGGAAGCGCGTCACGGCCTCGCTCGGCGAATCGGGAAGCCGGCGCGAGCCGCTCGCCTCCACGAGGTAGCGCAACAGCGAGCTGCGCACGTGCAGCGTCATCTCCAGCCACCACGTGGCCCAGGTGTAGATGCCGCCGACGAACAGGCCGATCCGGAGCACGTCGAGCCCGAGCCCCATGGCCAGGAAGCTCCAGGCGTTGGCGCCCGCGCCCGCCGAGCCGGAGAGCGCGTCGAAGATGCCGCGCATGGCGAGGCCGAAGATGATGGGCGTCGCATGTATCGTCGCCCACAAGAAGGCGGTACCGATGAAGTAGGCCCGCCGCTGGCGTCCGAGCGCCATAACCAGCTTCAGGGGGTTGGTCGAGAAGGTCATGCCAGTTCCTCGAGCGCTTCGTCATGCGCCTCATGTGGGGCCAGCCCCTCGCGTCCGGCGAGGGCGAGGTCCAGGCTCAACGCGGCCTTGCGGAGCCGCGCGTAACGCGAGTCCGGATCCTGCGCCAGCCGATCGCGGCGACCGTGTTCCACGAGGCGGCCGCGGTCCATGACGAGGATCTCGTCGACGCGTTCTACGGTCTCGAGCCTGTGAGCGATCACGATGGCCGTGCGGCCTGCCAGGAGGCGTTCCATCGCGGCCTCGAGGCGGCGCTCGGTGGCGGGGTCGAGGCGTGAAGACGGCTCGTCTAGCACGATGAGCCCGGGGTCGGCCAGGAAGACGCGGGCGAAGGCGATGAGCTGCGCCTCGCCGGCGGAGAGGTTGCGGCCGCCGGAGTCTATGAGCGTGTCGAGGCCGTCGTCCTGCCGCTCGAGCCAGTCCGTCATGCCGAGCTCGCTCAGTACCGCCAGGATGCGCTCGTCGCTCACGCTGTCGTCGAAGAACGAGAGGTTGTGCCTGAGCGTCCCGCGAAAGAGCTGGACCTCCTGCGAGACCAGGCCGACCCGAGCCCGCAGACCGTCTAGGTCGGCGTCCTTCGCATCGGTGCCGCTGAGCAGCACCGAGCCGCCCGTAGGGTCGTAGAGGCGGAAGAGGAGACGCGTGAGGGTCGTCTTGCCGGAGCCCGTGCGGCCGAGGAGACCCACCCGGGTGCCCGGCGCGAGGCGGAAGCTGACGCCGTCGAGGGTGAGCTGATCGGGGCCTACGTCGGGGTAGTGGAAGCTCACGTCGTCGAACTCGACCGACAGCGGACCCTTGGGCAAGCGTGTCGTGCCGTCGCGCGGCAGGGCCGAACGCATGCCCATGAGCTCGCCGATCCGCTGCACGCCGGCGCCCGCCTTCTGCAACTCCTGAAGCTGCTGCGTGATCTGCTCGATGGGGTTCTGGAGCATGAGGAGGTACTGGAACACCATGTAGGCCGTGCCGACGGTGAGGGTCCCCCGTCCGACGAGGTAGATGGACGAGCCGACGGTGACGGCCATACCAACGACGAACAGGGCGTAGCTGGACAGCCACACGATCGAGCGCAGCATCCACGCCTTGCGCGTGTCGTGGTAGACCCTGCGCATCACGTCGCCGAAACGGTGCATGGTGTAAGCGCCCGCGCCGTTGCCGCGCAGGTCGTCGAGCCCCTGAAGGCGCTCCTCGATGAAGCCGAAGAGCTTGGCGTTCGCCTCGCGCTCCAGTTGCGTAGCCGGCACCCCAGCGCGGCGCGTGCGGGAGAGCGCGACCCACTCGAGGATGACGAAGCAGGTCAGGACGGCGCCCATCAGGCGGTTCTCCAACCAGAGCGCCACCAAGATACCGATGAGGAGCAACGCCCCACCGAACACCCTGACCGAGAAGACGGAGAGGAAGTTCGTGAGCGAGGTCACGTCGCCGTCGATGCGCTCGATCATCTCCCCCGACGTGCGCGCGTTGTGGAACGCCATGTCCAGCCCGAGCGTGTGGGCGGCCAGGTCCTCGCGCAACAGGTTGGTGGCGGTCCAGCCGACGGCCGCGGCCACGTAGGTCGCGACGGCGTTCATCACTTGCGTCAGCAGCGCGACTACGAGGAACGTGAGGGCGATGCGCGTGAGCTCCTCCCCCGGCGCCGTTCCCAGCGCCCCGTCTATGAAGCGCCTGAGAAGCTGCGGGACGAGCAGCTGCAGGCCGGTGGCGGCGAGGAGCAGGAACGCCATGACGGACGCCCAACCCCGCTGAGGGGCGAGGTAGCGCATGAGGATGGTTGCCAGTGAGGTCTGGCGGTCGGCGGGTGGTCGTCTGGTTGGGGCCGTGCTGGTGGTCATTCTCGCCTCGAAGGTCTCAGATGCTGCATCTGGTGAGGGTCTCCGGTGGTGGTTTCCCGGTTCTCGCGGCTCCTATCGACCCGGCGGCTCCAGTAGAGTCGGACGACAAGAAAACGACCGCGGGGCCTCGTTTGGGGGGCTGCCCACGGTCGCGTTGGTTACCAAGTTCTACTCAGCGAGCGACGAGCAGGCAGTCCTCTCCCGTAAGCGGCTTGCCGGCACCCAGGTGCCGACGCACGCGAACGTTGAGGAAGAAGAGTCCTGCCATGACGAAGCGAACTGTAGCGGAAGGGTCTGGAGTTGTCAAGCGCAAGCACGGCTCCGGCCACGGCGCCCGCTTACGGAGAAGGACCGACCTGTAAGGCTCCCGTCATGCCCCGCGTCGCAACCTGAAGCCCTTGTGGGCCACTCATCCGCCGTTGCCACCCCGATAGCCTCGTTCCGGACGGGCCTGAGCATCGTCCCGGCCGGGGCGAGCCTGGAGTCGGTGGCCACCAAGGCCGGCACCCTCGACCTACTCTCGTCGGCTCCAGGCATCGAGCTGGTGCGCGGCACCTTGAAGCGCGGCGAGCGCCTCAACTTCGTGCCGTCAAGACCCGGCGAGGCCGCGGCCCACGAGGTATGCCTGCTCACGGACGGCGTCCTCTTAGCGCCCGACACGCTGGGGGCCCAGCGCCTGTCCGCCGGCAGCCTCATCACGTCCGAAGGGCTGCAGGAGCCCGTGAGTTTCACGGCGGAGACCTTCGTGCGCTTCGTCTACATCACCTCGGCTCCCATGTTCCACCACATCAGCCGCGACATGACCGAGTTGCGGCGGCTGGCCGTCGAGATCGAGGTGAGGGACGGCTACACCGCCGACCACTGCGAGCGGTTGCAGCGCCTGTCGTACGCCACCGGCCTCGAGCTGGGGTTGAATCCGTCCCAGCTCTATGCCCTCGACTTCGGCTCGTACCTCCACGACGTCGGCAAGGTGCGCGTGCCCGTCAGCATCCTCACGAAGCCGAGCGCCCTGGACGCGGAGGAGTGGGCGATCATCAGGCGGCACCCTACGTTCGGCCGCGAGATGCTCGAGCCGACCTTCATGCGCGCGGCCAGCCCGATCGTCGAGCAGCACCACGAACGCTCCGACGGCAGCGGCTACCCCTTCGGCCTGACCGAGAACGAGATCCTCGTCGAATCCGCCATCGTTGCCGTCGCAGACACCTATGACGCCATGACCTCCGACAGGCCGTATCGGCGTGGCCGCTCGTCGGCCGAGGCCCTCGCCGAGCTCGCTTCGCTGGCCGGCACCCAACACCCCAAGGAGGTCGTCCGCGCTTTCCAGGCAGCGATCAGCCAGATGCAGGAGTAGACCGGAGCCTTTCAGCCCAGCTTTCGCATCCCAGGTCGGCAGCCGGGCTGCCAACCAGAGAAGGTGAAGACCTTGAGAGAGAAGACCTTGAGAACAGAGAAGGAGCAGACCCTGAGAATGAGAAACCGTCTGTTCACCGTACTCGTAGCCACGTTGGCGCTGGCTTCAGTTGGCGGCGCCTTCGCGGCCGACTGGCACCTCACAACGAACCTGCCCCTGATAACGGCCATCCTCGACGAGTTGCCTACGGCCGGCATCGGCGGGCCGCTGTACGATATGCAGGAGGGCGTCCATGCCGCTGTGACCAAGCTGACCGGCGTAGGAGTGCCGCACGATTACCTGTGGCTGCATGTCGGCAAGACGTCCATACCAGTTGATCCCATCACGTTCAGCAAGTAACTGAACGCCGGTCGGTCAGGATCGACCGGCCCGAGTAGCGCGCGGCGGGGCCAGGCGGATATCCGCCTAGCCCCGCTCCCTGCTCGCGTCGGCTCCTAGAAGAGCTTCCAGTTCCCTTCGCTGACTACGTCGACCGCTCCATCGACCACCCTGATCGCCGTCTCGTCGTCGATGGCGTACGCCGGCACCCGCACGCCTGCGGCCCAGCGTTCCGCCGCGGCCAGGGTGTTCGACGGGAGCATCGGGTGGTCGAGGTGGGGGAAGATGGCGAGGTCGACCAGGCCGAGCGTCTCGTCGCCGCCGGTGGGCGGCGTCCAGCCCACGAACTCCCTGCCGATCCTTGGGGCCATCACCATGCTGCCGGCGCTCAGGCCTACGTAGACCGCGTCGAGTGACGGCAGGAGGTCCGCCAAACCGCTCTGCCGCAGCCAGTGGTGCAGGTACATGGGGTCGCCGCCGTTCACGAGCAAGACGTCCGCCGCCCGAACGGCCGGCAGCCAGCGTTCCCCGTCCAGGCTCGGCAGGGCGGTAAGTTCCAGCACACCCATCGACTTCCATCCCAACTCGCACATCGGCGTGCTAGCCGACCCGTTGAGGAACTTCCACACGTGCCGGGCGCCGCCAGGCAGGGCGTGCGCCGCGGTCGGGATGCATAGGGCGTCGCACTCGGCGATCGGCTTGCCAAGGAGGTCGAGCAGGGCCGCGTGGATGCTGGGGTTCTTTATCCCTGCGGACGTTAACAGAAGTCTCATGGCGCTCCTTCTCATCGGTCTACGCGCGTACGTCCACACGTTATTGCATGGGTGGACCAAGAGAAGAAGTCCTCCACGCCGGCCCATCGGCGGCGGCAGAATGTCGCATGCCCTCGCAGGTCGAGGCGCCGCCCGGCGCCCCCTCGTTCTCGTACCGCGGAACGATCCTAGACCTGCTGATCGTGGCGCTGAACCTGCTCCTGTGGCCCTGGGCCACCGACTGGCTGCTCGACCTCATCCGTAGCGCGCCCGACGAGCGGACCCAAGGTCTGATGATCGGCATAGGAACGGCCGCGATGCTCGTGCTGCCGGCCTGCGCCTCGGTCCTGAAGCGCCGACGCACGCAAGCGCGGCTCGCTGCCGAGGCGAAGCGCGAGGGCGTAGAGAGCGTCACGCTGCGGACCGGCTGCCTCTTCAACCCGATCCTGTACCTGAGCACCAACCTGGTGCTCGGCTGCGCCGTCGTCGCCGGCCTCGGGCCGCTCGTGTTCGGGCCCGAGCTGATCGACCGGGGTGAGGTGTTCGTGCCGCTCATCTTCCTCGTCATCGGCGTGAGCATCTGGCAGACCGTCATCGTCTACGACTACTTCAAGCCCCTCCCGCCCAAGGCGCGGCCGTCCCGGTTCCTGGAGTCGCGCACGGCGGAGTTCCTCGGGGACGTCTGCATCTACGTCAACACGCTGTTCTTCCAGCTCGTGTGGGTGCTGATAGCCAGCACGCAGTTCGAGCGCGTGGGCAGCTTCGCCGACCTGCTCGGCCGGGTGGGCTACATCTTCTTCGCCGCGCTGCTCGTGTACTTCCCGCCGCGCATGCTCTACCTGGTCGAGGAGCTGCGCCGGCCGCGCGGTTACGTGACGCTCCTGCTCGCCAACGCGGCGATGCTCTATCGGCTCGTGATGGGCGGCGGTTGAGGTATCGGCCCCGCAAGCAACCGCAGGACTACTCGTCTTCCTGAGACAGCCGGCGCTTGAAAGCCCCCATCGACTCCTCCGTAGCGACCACCGTCAACCGATCACCAACGTGCAGTTCGGTCGAGCCGTCGGGGATGATGGCCTCGTCGCCCCTCAGGACGCTCATCAACAGCACCTCGGCGGGGAGCCCGAGCGCGCGCAGTGGGACGCCGGCCAGCGCGCTCCCCTCCGGGATCTGGGCCATGAACACGAGCTCCTGACCGCCAGCCAGCGGCACGCTGTCGCCCTGCTGGAGGCGCTTCACGAGTTCGCTGTCGACGACGGCCGGGTCGAGCGTGACGGCGCGCTGCTTGAGCAGCCGCACGACGGTCTGCAGGTACTCAGCCTGATGCACGGGGCTGTCGCCCGGGTGCGGCACGGCGTCCTCGTGGAGGGTGGGGTACTTCATGCCGCGGCTGAGGCGCTCCTGCACCATGAAGCTGATGGCCACCGCCATCATCGTAGGCAGGATGAGCTGGTAACCGCCCGTCATCTCTGCCACCATGATCAGCGTGGCGAGCGGGACCCGCGCGGCCCCGGCGAACACGGCCGCCATGCCGACCACCGCGAGCGCCTGCGGTGGCGGCGCGGAGGGCGTGACGGCGCCAAGGGCGGCGGCCATGAAGCCGCCGAGCATGACGCCCACGTACAGGCTCGGTGCGAAGGTGCCGCCCGAGCCGCCGGAACCGATGGTCAGGGCCATGGTGACGAGCTTGCCGAGCGCCAGGACGAGCATCAGCCATAGCCCCAGGTGACCGTCGAGCGCGAGCTGCATCCAGCCGTAGCCGCTGCCGAGGAGCTGCGGGAACACCATGCCGATCAGTCCCATGGCGAGCCCGCCCAGCGCCGGCTTCAGGAAGGTGGGCAGCTTCAGCGCGGAGAACCAGTCGCGCACGGCGTAGTAGACGAGCGGCACGAGCACGGCCAGCAGCCCGGCCGCCACGCCGAGAAGGGCGTACCAGCCGAGTTCGCGCACGCCGGTGAACGTGATGCCGGCGCTCAGCTCGAACAAGGGAGCGAAGCCCGTGAAGGTGCCGCTGACCGCGTAGGCCGTGGCCGCGCCGATGAACGTGAACACGAGCGCGGCGCTCTCGAAGGCGAGGCTGCTGTACAGCACCTCGACGGCGAAGATCGCCGTGCCGAGCGGGCTGCGGAAGATGGCCGACAGGCCCGCCGCCATGCCTGCCAGCATGAGGGTGCGCCGCTCGTCGTCGGGGAGCCTCAGCCAGGTGGCGGTGATGGCGCCGAAGCCGGACGCGATCTGCGCGGTCGGCCCCTCGCGGCCCGCCGAGCCGCCGGAGCCGATCGTGATGGCGCTCGCTACGGTCTTGACGATGGGGATGCGCGTCCTCACGTAGCCGCCGAGGCGGTGGAACGAGCGGATGGCGGCGTCAGTGCCGTGCCCCTCCGCCTCCGGCGCGAGCGCGACGATCAGCAGCCCGACGAGCAGACCGCCGAGGGCTGTCGACACCGGAATCAACCAGTTGAGCACGGGCTGAACCGGGGATGTGCCGAGCGCTACCGCCTGTTCCGGCTCGAGGGCGGGCATGCCCGCGATGCCGACGATGAACAGGTCGCTGGCGACGTTGACCATCCAGAGGAACAGATGCGCGCCGCCCGCGCCGACGAAGCCGACGACGATGCTGAGGAAGATCAGCCTGGAGGTCTTGTCGAGTTTGAGGAGCCAGGTCACGTTAAGCCCTTCGGAACCGGCATACAGTAACCCACGCTAGCGGCGGCGTGGCCTCGGTGCTCGGCTCCCGGCTCAGCCCCCGCCGTCTCGGGGGACGGGCCTGACCGTGAGCGCCTGCATCACCGTCCCGAAGGGGCCGTGCTCATCGTGGAGCACGCAGTGCGTGACACCGAGACCCGTAGGACCGAACGAGACGGTCGTGTCAAGCCCCAGCCAGCCCGCGACGGGCACGCGGAAGAAGTGCGCGGTCAGGTCAAGGTTCGGAAAGGCCGCCTCGTCCATCGCCACGCGCGGGGAGACGCCGTTGGCCACGTCGATGAGCCCGATGACCCGGGTCGTGGCGCTCGCCTTCTCGCCTTGGACCAGGTCCAGACCCGTGCGCACCCAGCTCGTAGCGCGACCGGGTCCCCGCTCGCCGCGCCTGAGCTCCAAGCTGCGCACGAACTCGCCGTACCAGTAGCTACCTAGTTGCGCCGGTTGCAGCTCCCCAGGACCCGGGATACCGGGCAGGTCGGTGCCTGCCATGTGGCTCGTCGGGAACTCCGCTGCCAACCAGGCCCGCGCGACCACCGCCGGCCGGCCGGCGTGGCTCAGCACGGCGCTGACGAGCTCGATCGTTCTGCCCGGCCGCACGAGCTCCACCTCGATGTCGACCGGCTCGACCGGGAGCACACCGAGGATGTCGAAGGTAACGCGTGCGACCTGGAGGCCGCCGCGACCGCGGCTGGCGGCATCGCCCTCGATGGCGTGGGCCAGGGCTCCGAAGAGCGGGGCGACGTGGTACTCGGCGGGGTTCCAGGCACCGCCTACGTACTTGGTAGGACGCAGGCGCGTGGCCGACTCGCGCACGAAGTAGGCGTCTGATGTCGTATCGCTTGCGGTCATCGAGACATCATCGCATCGCACCTAGGCTCGTCGACCGGTTCAAGAGCGATCGCTACGTAATGGCTAGCGCGTAGTGGCTATCGAGTCCTAAGCATGGAGGCCAAGGTGGTCGCCCAACCAACGGTCGATCTCGTTGAGGACGGCATCGTCCACCCGGCCGGCGCCGCCACGTATACGGCGTTTGTCGATAGTCTTGAGTTGCTCGGTCATGGCGAAGCTCTGCCGCGTAAGCCCCAGACCCGTACCCGCCAAGACGACATGGTGCGGCAGCTTCCTGTTCCTCGTCGTCACGGGAACTACGATCACCAAGCCGGGGATGAACGCGTTGTATGGATCTGACGACACCACCACGGCCGGCCGTAACCCGGACTGTTCGCTTCCTATCACCGGATCGAAGTCGACCCAGACCACGCTGCCGCGCGGCAAGGCCTGGTCAGCCATCCGTCAGGCCGTCCGCGAGCATCACGTCCCACTCCCGGACCTCGTCCAGGTAACCGCCGTCGTCCGCCAGCGCGGCGTACGCTCGCCTGACGCCTTCCCACCGCGCGCGCCGTTCGTACTCGTCGAGCGCAGCCTCGATCAGTGTGGCAGACGTCACGCCGAGCGTCCTCGCGTTAGCGCTTATGCGCTCTCGAAGCGCCACCGGGACCTTGATGGTCGTCATCATCGCTCAAGCATACCATCGGTATGACTTCCGATATCCGTGAAGATGGGGGTCTCCGATCTAGAGCAACGGCTCGATCCCATCCTCAACGGGTCAGGCCGAACCCGCCGGCCTGCGCCGCACCTGCACGACCACCGTCCCGACCACCACTAGGCCGAACGCCACGAGGTGCCTGGCCCCGAGCGGCTCACCAAGGAAGAAGTAGGCGAGTAAGGCGATCTGGACGAGCATCGTGTTGTTGATGACGCTCGACTCGGTGGCCGAGAGCCTGCGCAAAGTCAGGTTCCAGAGCGTGAAGGCGAAAGCCGTGTTGACGAGGGCGAGCCACGCCACGATCAGCCAGCCGCGCGCGGAGAGCGCCGGCAGGCCCTGTACGGCCACGCCCGCTCCCAGCAGCACGAGCGCGCCGACGCCCATGCTTACGGCCGTCACAAGGAGTGGCGCCAGCCGACCGCCGCGGTTGACGGCGCGGCCCAGGAGCGCCGAGCCGGCGTTCGCCAGCGCGCCTACGCCAGCGACCAGCCAACCGACCGCGGCCCCGGCGCTAGCGACGCCGACGGCTTGTCCACCGGGCAGGAAGTACACGAGGACCCCGACCAGCACGAGGGCCACGCCGACCCACTGAACGGTCTTGAGGCCCTCGGCTAGCAGGAAGGTGCCGAGCAGGGCGACGAGAACCGGAGTGAGCGAGAGCGCGAGGCTCACCGACTGGGCGGGGAGGTAGGCGAGGGCCACGAACTGGGCGCCCTGTGTGACGCTGTACATGACGAGGCCGAGCAGCACGAGGTTCCGCCACGACCGCCCGTCCAGCGCTCGGACGGCCATCCGCCTCACCGGACTGGCGAGCAGGGCCGCCCAGAGGACGACTGCGGCGAGCGCGTAGCGCAAGCCGGCGAAGGTCAGCGGCGGGATCTCGCCGAGTCCCTGCTTGATGAGCACCCATGAGCTCGACCAGAGCAGGGTCACGAACAGCGCCTGCAGGACCGCGACGAGGTGGTTCCCAGACGGCGAGACGGGTTCACGAGACATACCGTGCCTCCAGTTGGTTCGCGCGGCCTCGCCGGTCCGAATCATGGCCCAGCTAGCGCCTGCGCGAGACCTACCCCCTCGAGGCTTTTATCCGGTGAGGTGCCTGCCGCCCGCGCTCGCTTGCCTGTCTCGGCCGCCGCTTGCGCGGCGCGTGCCAAGCACGGGTCGACGTTATGTGGCGCTCGGTCCTGGCCCGGTCATGCACGGCGTCGTGTCTATCTCGTGCGGTGCCGGCGGCTCCCTAGCCACCCTTCGGTCGCGAGGCAAGCGTAACCCGCGAGCGGTCGACTAGCCACTCTGGCCGCCCCTACCATCCACCCAACCGGGATCTCGGCTCAGTAACGACTACCGTCACGAGGCCAGCCGGCCCCGAGGGGAAGCACCTTACTCACCCACCGCCGCCACCGCCCCATGCGTCTTCCGCAAGGGCTTCTCCGGCAGGAACCAGGTGGTGACCCAGCCGACGAAGACGATGAACACGACGATGAAGTAGACGTGCGTCACCGCCGATGCGAACGACACGCGTACCGCGCGCACGACCTGGGTGGTGACGGCCTGCTCCTGGCGCGTGAACTCCTCGCGCAACCGTTCGACGAAGGCGGCCTTCGCGGCCTCGTTGCTCTTGGTGGCCTGGTAGCCGGCCATGACCCCAGCCACCGCTTCGTCCGGCAGGGCCGAAGCGGCCAGGACGCGTGAGACCTGGCCGTCGTCGCCGGACCTCACGGCCGCGGCAAGCTCGTCGTAGGTCCGCTCGAACTCCTCCGTTATGCCCTGCGCTATGGCTTCCGGGCCGCCCGACGTCGATCCCTCGGCCGAGATCCCGCCCGGCCCGCCGAGGCTACTCGGAGCGGCGCCGGCGGGCATGTTGGTGGCGAAGGCCGTCACGAGGCCGGTGGTCAGGACGGTGCCGAGCAGCGCAGTACCGAGGGCGCCGCCGATCTGCCTGAAGAACTGAACGGCGCTGGTGGCCTGCCCGATCCGTCTGAAGTCGACCGAGTTCTGTACGGCCAGCGTGTACAGCGGCATGGTGGGTCCTAGGCCGAGGCCCGCGATCACCATGAAGAGGGTCACCCGCCAGTAAGACACGTCCGGCCCCATGCTCGAGAGCAGGTAGACGCCGGCCAGCAGCACGACGCCTCCTATGAGGAGGATGCGCCGATAGTGCCCGAAGCGCGAGACGAGTTGACCTGCGATGGTCGAACCGAGCGTCACGCCGAGCGAGAGCGGCACGAGGCTCAGGCCCGCCCGCGTTGCCGAGACACCCAGTACGTTGACCATGAAGAGCGGCAGGAACGCGACCATGCTCAGGAAGGCCGCGCCCAAGAAGAACACGGCGATGTTGGCCGTGCGGAAGACGTCGTCACGGAACAGGCTCATGTCGAGGATCGGGCTCTTCGCCAAGAGCGAGCGAGCCACGAACAGCGCGAGGACCACCACGCCTACGCCGAGCAGGAGGAGGGTGGTCGGCGAGCCCCACGGGTACTCCGCCTTGTCGAGCTGAAGCCCGAGCACGAGCGGCCCGAGACCGCCGAAGAGGAGCACGACGGACAGCAGGTCCAGCTTCCCCTTCTCCCCGTGCGGGACGAGGCGGGGCATGCGCGTGATGACGAACCAGAGAGCTAGGATCCCGAACGGCAGGTTCACGTAGAAGACCCAGCGCCAACCGGCGATCCCCGGGATGAGGCCGCCACCGTGGTCGGTGAGGAAGCCGCCGATCAGCGGTCCGAGCACGCTCGCGATCCCGAACACGCTGCCGACGAGCCCCTGGTACTTGCCACGCTCGGCGGGCGGGAACAGGTCCGCGATGATGATGAACGCGAGGCCGAGCAGGCCCGCGCCGCCGAGGCCCTGGAAGGCCCGGAAGACGATCAGCTGCGTCATGCCGTCGCCGAGGAAGGGCAGCGCCCCGAACTCGCCCGCCAGTCCGCACAGGAACGAGCCCGTCAGGAAGAGGCCGATGGCCCAGAGCTCGACCTTCTTGCGATCGAACATGTCAGCTAGCTTGCCGTAGATGGGCACGAGCACCGTCGAGACCATGAGGTACGCGGTGAAGACCCACGCGTAGCGGTCGAGCCCGCCCAAGTCCTCCACGATCTTCGGGAGCGCGGTCGACACGATCGTCTGGTCGATGGCCGCGAGGAACATGGCCAGGAGGATGCCGGCGAGGATGTAGTTCCGGTCGCGGATGGAGATCGGGGCGCTGCTCACGCGGCGAATGGTATCGCAAGGCGTCGGAGGGCGACCGTAATGCAGCACCGTGGGCGCTACCTGTCGCGCCGGCGGGCTATCCTCCCCGTACCTGAGATGGCAACGGCCTTCGAGCGCGTCACCTACGTCGTCCCGAACCGGCTGGCCGAGCGCCGCGTCCGCGACGAGCTGGCTGCCGGTGGGAGCAGCGGCCACGCCGTCACCGGCATCGCGGGCCTGGCGAGCCGGCTCGCCGGAGGCCTCCGGCGCCCGGCCAGCGCGACCGAGGTCCTCGCCGCTCTGCGCGATCCGCCGGCCTCGGTCCTTACGAGCCTGCGCGACGTGGCTCTCCTACCCGGCTTCGGTCAGGCCGCCGCGCGCACGTTGTTCGCCGCCTGGCAGGCCGACCTCGACCTGCAGGCGCGCGCAGACGTTGGCGGGCGCTGGTCCGAGCTCGCCGGGCTGGAGCGCCATGTCGAGGCCTCGCTACCGCACGGCGTCCTGCTACCGCCGCGGTTGGTTGAGGCCGCACGTGCCCGCGTGGCGCTCGCCAGCACCCTCACGGGACGCGTCGTCTTGGAGAGACTGACCGACCTGGCGCCCCTCTACCGTGGGCTCATGGCGGCACTGGCCGCCCATGTGCCGGTCACCTGGCGCGGCGCCAGCGGCGAGCGGCCGACCTGGCTCCCGGCGAGCATCGACTGGGTGGCCCCCTCGACCGCACGGCCGCGCCTGCGCGGCGCGAGCTGCGCCGACCCCGATCACGAGGCGCTCGAGGCGATCCGGTGGGCACACGAACTCCTCGCCAACGGCCGCCGCGCTGCCGACATCGCCATCGCGGCCGTCGACCCGACCGCCTACGACGAAGCGCTGGCAGTCTATGCCCGTGGCGCCGGCATCCCCCTGCACTCGGCGCATGGCGTTCCGGTCGCGAGCACGCCGCTCGGGCAGGTACTGGCCGCGCTCGCGGACCTGCTCGCACGCGGCGTCTCGCAGACCCGCGTCAGGCGCCTGCTGGCGACCGCAAGGGCGGCCCAGACGGGCCCGCTGGCCCTAGTGCCGGAGACATGGGCGGACGAACTCGATGCGGAGGCGTTCCTCCAACGCCCCGTGCAGTGGGAGCGCGCCCTGCACCCCTTGGCCGCGCGCGAGCCGGAACAGGCCGCCATCATCATGCGCCTCGTCGTCGACCTCGCCTTGGGCCTCGCCGCGGCGGAGAGGATCGGAGACAGGTGGCTGGACGGTCGGGCGCGATCGCTCTGGCGCCTGGCGCTGACGGCGGGACCGGCCGCGGTCCTGGAACGATCGCTGGCAACACTGCGCGTGGTCGACGAGACGGACCCCGCGATCGCCGTCGTGTGGGGTCCTGCGTCGGCGCTGGTCGCTTGGCCGCGCCCGTTCACCAGGCTCGTCGGACTGAGCGGCCGGGCCTGGCCGCGTCGCGGCAACGACGAGGACCCCCTCCTCCCTGAGCGCCTCCGCCACGGCGCCCGGCTCCGGGAGCGCAACACGGCGCGGGAGGACTCCGAGGCTTTCGTCGCGCTCACAACCGGAGCGAGCTCGGAGCTCGTCGCCTCCTGGCCCCGCCGAGGATCCGACGGCCGGAGGTTGACCAGGAGCCCGCTCATCGACCGGCTGCCGGGCCTCGCGACCGAGGTCGCGGTCAGGTCCGTCACCCGCCACGCCTCCTGCGAGGGCGACCGGCGGGCGGCCCGACCGCGCGAGCTGGCCACCGACCTCGACCACCGGATGGCGCTGACAGCGTTCCGGTCGCGCTTCTCGGCGTCTCTCACGAGCCTCGACGGGCTCGTCCGCGAGCGGCATCCGGCCGTCGTCAAGGCGCTTGAAGGCAAGCACTCCGCCACCTCGCTCCGGTCGTTGCTCGACAACCCGCACGCCTTCATCGCGAAGTACGCCCTCGGCTGGCGAAGGCCCGAGCCGCAGACGGAAGTCCTCGCGTTGGACGCGGCCGCGCTCGGCACCCTCCTGCACGAGGTGTTGCGGGTCGCTACGGAAGAGACGACAGGTGAGCGGAGCTGGCCTAGTGACGCTCAAGGGGTGCAGGCGGCAGTAAGGCGCGCGGTGAAAGCGGTGAGCGATGAGTGGGAGGCCACGCGTCCGGTTCCGCCATGGGCGCTTTGGCGCGCTGTCATGAACGAGATCACCGAATGGGCGAGCTGGTCGCTCGCCTTAGACGCAGACACCCGTGGTGGCGGCGAGACGTACGCCGAGCTGGAGTTCGGTCACGACTCGGGGCGTGGCGGTCGGCAGACGTCTACGCCGTGGGATCCAGCTTCGGAGGTGCTCGTCCCAGGCACCGGCCTGCGTGTCAGGGGCGTCATCGACCACCTCAACGTCGACCGGACCGCCAAGCGCGTGCGGGTGATCGACTACAAGTCCGGCAAGCCGCCGCGCGAGCCGGCCGGACTGGACGGCGGCACGGAGCTGCAGCGCACCCTTTACACCGTCGTCGTGCGCCAACTCCTAGGCGCGGACTGGGAGGTCGAGGCGCTGCTCGTGCACCCCAGACAACGACAGCGCTTCAGGCTCGAGGATCCCGACGCCTGCGCGGCCACCCTGACCGAGGCGATCAGGCTGGCGGTCGAGAGCCTCATCGCTGGCAACGTCGTCGCCGGGCCGGGACTCGGTTCGCCGTTCGCCGAGACGGCGATCGCGTTCCCGGCCTACGGGACCGCCCGTTACCTCGAGACCAAGGGCGAAGCCCTCTCGTCTCTGCGCCGGGAACTCGAGGACGTTCTGCGAGGCGTGGCGTGAGCGGCACCCTCACCGACGTCTCCGCCAGGCGCACGGCGCTCACCGACACCGACCATGGGCTGCTCGTGGAGGCCGGTGCCGGCTCCGGGAAGACTGCCATCCTCGCAGGGCGGGTCGCCCTCCTTCTCGCCGCCGGGGTGGCGCCGCGCCGCATCGCCGCCATCACGTTCACCGAGCTGGCCGCGGCCGAGCTGGCCACGCGGGTGCGCGACTACGTGACCGAGCTGGCCGGCGGGAGCGTTCCACCACCGCTCGAGCCGGCGTTCGCCACCACCGCCGAGCCTCCCTCCCCGACCCGTGAGCAACGCGCCAACCTCCTCGCCGCCCTCGAGAGCCTGGACGAGCTCACGAGCACGACCATCCATGGCTTCGCCGGCGAGCTGACCCGCCCTTACCCGGTGGAGGCCGGTGCGGACCCCGGCGCTACCGTGATGGATGCTCCCGCGGCCGACGCGCTCTTCTCCGATGTCTTCGATGCCTGGCTCCGCAGGCGCTTGGGGACGAGCGACGGCACGCCGGACCCCCTGGTACGTCTGCTGATGCGCCCCGCGGCGCCCGGACCGGACACGCTGCGGAAACTGGCGGGGCTGTTGCGCTCGCATCCGGACACGCGCACGCGTCCGGTCGACCTGTCGGTGGTGGCGCGGGAGTTCGCCGACCTGGCCAAGCGCTTCTGCGCCTGGGTCGATTCCGAGCCGGCGGCGCCGGAAGCCGTGCGCGAGCGACGCGCGGACGTTGCAGCCTACGCGCAACGGGTAGCCGCCGGCGCGGACGCCGCGGACTCGGCCTGCGCGTGTCTGGAGACCGAGAGCGGACCCCTCTTCACCGCGGCGGGCACCGTGAGGGTGCTCAAGGCGAAGGGTGCATGGCTGACGGCGGTGAGGGCACGCGGCCTGTCTAAGAGCGACGCGGACGAGTCCTTCGCGGCGTTGAGCGTGGCCGACGACGCTCTCGCCGCCGGCATCGCGAACCTGCAAGACGCCGCCGCCGACCAGCTTGCCGGGCTGCTGTTGAGCGACATGCGCGAGGTCGTCTCGGAGTACTCGGCTGCCAAGATGCGGAGGGCGGTCATGGATTTCGACGACCTGATCGCGAACGCGGCCCGGCTCCTGCGCGACCGGGAGGAAGTGAGGAGCGAGCTGGCGGAACGGTACCAGTACGTGCTCGTGGATGAGTTCCAGGACACCGACCCCCTTCAGGCCGAACTCGTGTGGCGCCTGACCGGCGAGCCGAACGGTCCCGACTGGCGTACGTGGCCGTCGCGCCCCGGCGCCCGTTTCGTCGTTGGAGACCCCAACCAGTCCATCTACCGTTTCCGCGGCGCCGACCCGAGCACGTACGCGACCCTCAAGGAGGGGCTCGCGCGCGACCCCGGTTCGATAACGGTCTCGCTCACCACGAACTTCCGGTCCGTGCCGGCCGTCCTCGCGAACGCCAACCTCACGTTCGCGGCTCCGTTGTCGGCCGACCACCAGGCCGGCTACACGGCGTTGGCGAGCCGGCGCCCGGGCGACGCGCGGCCGGCGCTCGCGCGGCTCGCGGTAGCGCCGAACGGCGAGGTCGATGCCACCGCTCACGCCGTTCCGGATGGGTCGCGAGACGCCGACAGGGCCGAGCCAGACGACACGCGGTCGATGCGCGAGCAACGTCGGGCAGAGGCACAGGCGGTGGCGGTCTTGTGCAGGCGTCTGGTCGACGGAACGAGCGGCTTGGCGGACGAGCCGGTCCGCCCAGGCGAGATCGCCCTGCTGGCTCCTGGCTACACCGGCCTCGAGGAGTACGAACGGGCGCTCGAGGAGCGCGGGTTGAACGTGGCGAGCCAGGCCGGCAAGGGGTTGTTCCGGCGCCAGGAGGTGCAGGACCTCGTGGCGCTCGCGGGCGCCCTGGCCGACCCCGCCAACACGCTAGCGTTGGGGGCGTTGCTCAGGGGGCCGGCGGTCGGCGTGACCGACGAGGAGCTCCTCGACACCGCGTACGCCCTCTCCGAAGGCGCCTCAGGAGGCGGCGAGCGCCCGACCGGCGCCCGTGCGTCCGCGGGCGCACGCCTGACCCTCGAGACAGCGCCCGACCTCATCCCGGTCCCGCGCATAGCGGAGGTCGTCAGGCTGCTCTCGCTCTTGAGCGCGCGGCGCTTCACCTCCACTCCGTACGCCGTCCTCTCCGAGGCCGTCGAGGCGCTGGAGTTGCGCGCCGTGCTCGTCAACCGACACGGGGGGCAAGCAGCGCGGGCGCTCGCCAACCTTGAACGGTTCCTGCAGGGCGCCAAGGCGTACGCGCTGCGCGGGCTGCGGGCCTTCGCCGACGACATGTGGGCGGCCTGGAGCGACGGCTCCACCGAACGCGAAGGTTACGTCGACGCCGTGGAGGACGCGATCACGCTGATCACCATGCACTCCGCGAAGGGTCTCGAGTGGCGGGTGGTGGTGCCCGTCGGCTCGATGTCAGCACCAGGCGGCGCGCGCGGGCCGTGGTACAGCCGCCAGGCGGGCCGACCGGTCTTCGACGTGCTCGGTCACAAAGGCTCTTCCGCCGAGCGCTTGGCGGAACTCGAGAAGGCCGAGCAGCACGCTGAGCGGCTGCGCCTCTGGTACGTGACCGCGACGCGGGCGCGCGACCTGCTGGTGGTGCCGGAGTTCGGCTTCGCCACGGGCGCCGCGGCCTGGTGTAACCTCGTCGCTTGGCAGCAGGAGGTCGAGTGGGCCTACGTCGAAGCGCCCGAGCCGGCTGAGCCGGCGGCCGGCGAGCCGGCGGCCTGGTACGCCGTCGAGGCGCAGACGCCCGAGGAGTTCGCCGCCCAGACCGCGGCGGTGACCGCCAACGCCAGGCTCATCGAGCGGCGGGCGCCCAGCCGTCAGGACGACGCGCGACCAGGCGGAGCGGGGGTCATACCGGCGCAGCCCGTGTTCACGGGTGAGCTCGGAGCGAGGATCCTCGCCACGCTGGACGAAGTCGAGGAAGCCGAGCCCGATAGCGCCTTGAATGTTGGCAGCGTTAGGGGCATCGTGCTCCACAAGCTCCTCGAGGAGATCATCAACGGGGAGTTCCGCGACGGCTCGTCTGCGGGCACATGGCCGCAGACGGCGGCAGACCTCGTCGAGGCGACGAGCGCCGACGACCCCGCCAGGGTCGCCGGCCTTACCGCTCGGGCGAACGAGCTGCTGGCCGTCCTGGGCGACGTCGAAGGAGCCGCGGACGCCGCCGAGATAGCCAGGCTCGCACTACGCGCGTGGGACCTGCCGGACGTGGCCGCCCTGCGCGGCCGCCTCGCGGCGGAGGTCCAGGTGGCGGGCAAGGACGTCGACCCGTCGACAGGCGCCGAGGTCGTATGGAACGGGGTCGCCGACGCGGTGGTGATCGACGAGGATGGCAGGCCGGAGGTAGTGATCGACTGGAAGTCCGACCGCTCGCCGACGCGGGAGACCCTGGCCCACTACCAGGAGCAGCTCCGAGCCTACCTGCGTCTCACTGGAGCCAAGGAGGGGTTGCTGGTGCTCGCGGCGCGGGGTGAGGTGCTAAGGGTGACAGCAGGCCGAGGCGAACGGTCCTGACCGACCGGCAGACGCGCACGTGACCTTCCAAGGCGGACCATCGTATAGCGGACCCGCCTACACTTGACGATGATGCGACGGAGCACCACGTCCCACCTGGCCGGCGCCCTCGCCACGCTCTTCCTGGCGGCGTTCCTGGCCGTGCCGTTGGCCGTCATACTCGCGCGTAGCCTCGCGCCCGGCGACGGCGAGCCGTTCGGTTCGGGCTTCCTAGCGGCGCTTACCGACCCCTACTACCTTGGCCGCCTGGGTTTCACGCTTGGTCAGGCGCTCCTCTCCACGGTGATCACGGTGGCGGTCGGCTTCCCGACCGCGCTCCTCCTTGCCCGTTACCGCTTCAGGGGCAAACGCGCGCTGACGGCGGCGTTCACCGTGCCGTTCGTCATGCCGACGGTCGTGGCCGGCATCGGGTTCCTCGCCCTCGTCGGGCCCCGCGGGGTGCTTGGCGTGGACCTGAGGAACACGCTCGCGCTCGTTCTCCTGGCGCACGTGTTCTACAACTTCGCCGTCGTCGCGCGCATGGTGTCCGGCTTCCTGGAAGGCATGGCGCCTCGTCTGGAAGGAGCGGCCGCCACGCTCGGCGCGACGCCGTGGCGCGTGCTGCTGCGCGTGACCCTGCCTTTGGCGGCGCCCGCCACGGTCGCCTCGGCTCTGCTCGTCTTCCTCTTCTGCTTCACGAGCTTCGGGGTCGTGCTCATCCTGGCGCCAGCGCCCGCCTTCGCGACGCTGGAAGTCGAGGTGTACCGCCTCAGCGCGCGGCTGCTCGACCTCGACGCGGCCGCCGCGCTGGCAGTCGTACAGTTGGCGCTCCTCCTGGTCGTCGGTCTCCTCTACACGCGGCTCCAGGAACGCCTGGCCGTGAGCGTCGCGCCGGGTGACGCCACGCGCCAGCCGCGCGGTCCTGAGCTCCTCCTGATCGTAGGGGCGCTCCTCGTGACGGGGGCGTTGGTCCTGGGTCCGTTGGGAGCGCTCGTGGTCCGCTCGCTCGGCGCACCCGACGGCGACTGGCCCTCGTTGCGGAACTACGCCTCGCTCCTCGCTCCTGCCTCGACGGTCGGCTTCACTGGCCTATGGAACGCGCTACGCAACTCGCTGGTCTTCGCCGCTGCCAGCACCGTCCTGGCCCTAGTGGTGGGCTTCCTGTTCTCCCATGCCATCGCGCGGGGCCCCTGGCGGTGGCTCGACCAGGCGAGTCTCCTGCCGTTGGCGGTCAGCCCCGTCACGCTCGCGTTCGGCTACCTGCTCACCTACCCCCTGCTCGTCGGCTCGCCCTGGGGCGTGCCCGTGGCGCATGCGCTCCTCGCCTTCCCGTTCGTGACGCGCACGCTGCTGCCCGCGTACCGCTCGCAACCGCCGGTACTGGCGGCCGCGGCCGCCACGCTCGGTGCCGGGCCGCTCCGCACGCTCTGGCGCGTCGACCTCCCGCTGCTCCGCCCGGCGTTCCTCACGGCTGCCGCCTTCGCGTTCGCTGTGTCGATGGGCGAGTTCGGAGCCACGCTGCTCCTGGTGAGGCCCGAGTACGCGACCCTGCCTGTCGCCATCTTCGACCGCCTCGGGCGACCGGGCGCGGCGAACTATGGCTCGGCGCTGGCGCTCGCCGTCGTCCTGATGGGGCTGACGGCCGCCGTCATGCTCCTCCTCCAGCGGCGTACCAGGAGCGAGTTCTGAGGGGAGCGGCGGCGGCGCGAACCGTCATGGCGCCGGCGTCCGAGCCCGGCGGGGCGCAGGAGCAGCTCGACAGTGCTCGAACCGGGCAACCGCTTATGATGCCCAGGATGGGAATCCGCCGTCCCCAACGCACAGGTCGTGCCGCATGAGCCTGCGGGCGGAAGGTGTAACGAAGCGCTACGGGAACGTGACCGCGGTCGACGGGGCGTCCTTCGAGCTTCCGACAGGGACCACGCTCGCCCTGCTCGGACCGAGCGGGTGCGGCAAGAGCACGTTGCTGCGGCTGATCGCCGGACTGGAGGCGCCAGATGCCGGCGTGCTGGCGCTCGGCGGCGTCGACCTGGCGTCGACACCGCCGGCCAAGCGGCGGTTCGGCATGGTGTTCCAGGACTACGCGCTCTTCCCCTACCTGGACGTGGCAGGCAACGTCGCGTTCGGGCTCGTGGAGGCGCGCATGCCGGCCCCGCTGCGCGCGGCGCGTGTGGCGGAGTTGCTGGAACTCGTCGGCCTCGCCGGGTTCGAGCGTCGCAAGGTCGACGAGCTCAGCGGCGGTCAGCGGCAACGCGTGGCGCTCGCTAGGGCGTTGGCGCCCGCACCGCGCCTCCTGCTCCTCGACGAGCCCCTCTCAAACCTTGACGCCAAGCTGCGGGAGGCTCTGAAGCTCGAGCTCCGCGGCCTCCTGGCCGACCTACCTGCCGGCGCCGTCTACGTGACGCACGATCAGGGCGAGGCGTTCACTGTCGCGGACCGGGTAGCCCTCATGCGCGAGGGCAGGATCGTGCAGGTGGGTGTGGGCGAGGAGCTGATCGCCCGGCCGGCCGACGCGTGGGCGGCGCGCTTCCTCGGGCACGACAACGTGTTCGAGGGCGCCGAGGCCCGACGCCTGCCGCTCGGCACCGACGCAGCGCTCCTGCGAGCGGATCTCACGCGGCTCGTCGACCCAGGCACCGACACCACCGTCGACGCGTGCGTGACGGGCGCGGTCCGCGAAGGGCTGGAGTGGCGCCTGGCCTTGTCGGTGTCTTCCTGGGGCGTGGTGATCGCCTGGCGCGGCTTCGACCGGGAGCTGCCCGAACCCCCAGCGCTGGGGACACGCTATGGCGTGCAGGTACCGCCGCAAGCATGGCAAGCGTTAAGGAGCGAGGCATGACCCGTCGCACGGCCCTGGTCCTCGCCGGCGGCACGCTGCCCATCCCGGCGCTCTGGCCGGCGCTCCTCGAGGAACGCGATCTCACCATCGCGGCCGACGGGGGGTTGGCCCACGCGCACGTGCTGCGCGTAACACCGGACCTGCTCGTAGGCGACCTCGACAGCGTCGAGCCGCTCGCGTTGGAGCGCCACCGCGGCGTGCCCATCGAGCGCCACCCGGTCGACAAGGACGAACTGGACCTCGAACTCGCGCTCGCCGCGGCCTGGGCGCGCGGCGCCACGCGCGTGCGGGTCGCCGGCGCGATCGGCAGCCGGCTCGATCAGACGCTGGCGGCCGTGCTCATCGCGGCCCGCTCCGCCAGGACCGGACGCGAGGTCGTCCTGTACGGCGGGCGGAACGAGGTTCACCTCGTGACGCGAGGTGCGAGCCTGACGCGGGGTCTGGCGGGCGGCGCAACGATCAGCCTCCTGGCAATGCAAGAAGGGTGCCGCGTCAGTATCGCCGGGGTCCGCTACCCGCTGGACGCGTCCGACCTGCCGTGGGGGTCGGGACTGGGCGTCTCCAACGTGGCGGCCGGCGGGAACGTGCGCCTAGACGTACTGGCCGGGACCGTCGCGCTGCTGATCGAGCATCCTGAGGGCGACACGCGTTCCGCCATCTGGGGCGCGCAGAAGGAGCGCATCGGCGCGGCGCTCGCCGCGGCCGACCCCGGCCTCGCCGAGGCCATCGAAGGCTTCGTCTACGACGACATCTTCTCCCGGCCCGGCCTCGACCTCGCCACGCGCGAACTGCTCGCGGTGGCGTTGCTGACGTCGCTCGGGTCCACGGAGGAACTGACCACGCACCTGCGGGGGGCCTTGCGTACCGGGGCTTCCGAGCGGCAGGTGCGCGAGGCCATCCTCCACGCGGCAGTGTTCGTCGGCTTCCCGCGCGCGCTCGCGGCCATGCGAACGCTGGAGGACTACCTGGCCGGCAAGCCGAAACGGTTCTGAGGGGCCGGACCAGCACCCCTCAGGCAACCCTGCTCGTTCAAGCGCCGCCTCGAGGCGTTCGCGGCGCCGCCCCAGCGAGCGAGGTCAGTTGGCCTTGCCCTCGGGCGCCTCGATGAACGCCTTGTAGACTGCGCCCGCGACGATGCCGCCGAGCACCGGACCCACCCAGTAGATCCAGAACTGGCCAAGGAACGAGCCACCGGCCAGCAACGCCGGACCGAGGTGGCGAGCCGGGTTGAGGGCCGCGCCCGTGATCGGACCGGCCACCAGGATGCCCATGGTGACGGAGAGGCCGATGAGCAGACCGCCGAGCTTCGGCGCGCGCTTGTCGACGGCGGTGCCGAGCACCGTGAAGACGAGGAAGAAGGTGAGGACGGCCTCGAGCAGGATGGCGGCGCCGACGCCGACGCCAGCCGCGAGCGCGGGCGTACCCGTCCCCGCGACGGCCGTCTCCGCCGGCAGGCACAGCTTGATGAGGATGGCGGCCACGAAAGCGCCGGCCACCTGCGCGATGAGGTAGCCGAGGATCTTGCCGGCCGGGAACTTGCCTGCCGCCCAGAGACCGATGGTGACGGCCGGGTTGAGGTGCCCGCCGCTCACGGCCGCGACGGCGGTGATCATGACCGCCAGCGCGATGCCGTGCGCCAGCGCCACGCCGACGAGGTCGGCACCGATGGCGATGGCGCCGACGCCGGCGAAGATGAGGGTGAAGGTGCCTATGAACTCGGCGACCAAGGGCTTGATGTTCATGCAGGATCCTTTCTCATTTAGTGCTCATCGAAGATAGTAACCACTGGCGCGGCCCTTGTACACGCCCCGCCGCGGGGACCCCGCCCCGGCCGGACGCAGGCCGGCCATGTTCGAGCCGGAACGGCTACCGCGGGGACCCCACCCCGGCCGGGCACAAGCCGAACGTATACTCGCCGCGTGACAGCCTCCGACATCCAGCGCAGGCTCGCCGAACTCGGGCTGCCGGAGGGCGACTACGCGCTGCACTCCAGCGCGGCGCTCGTGCTGCGCGGCATCCTGGACGAGGCCGGTGACCTAGACATCGTCGCGCGGGGCGCCGCGTGGCGGCGCGCCCTCGCCATGCTCGACGAGGGCGCCGTCCTGGACAGCGGCCGTCAGGACCTCCGCGTGAGTGTCGCGGACGACGTCGAGATCTACGACGGCTGGATGGGCGACGACGCCGACGCCGTGATCGGGCGCTCCGAGCTCGTCGCCGGCGTGCGCTGCGCGAGCCTTGCCGACATCGTCGCCATGAAGGAACGGCTCGGACGGCCCAAGGACGTGGCGCACCTGGGGCGCATAGCGGCCTACCTGGCCGGGCGGCGCCACCCCGGCGGCTAGACGCTCACTTGTTGACCTTCACCTCGAACGTGGCGTTGGCGACCCAGTCGTACCAGAGGTCCACCCGCTCCGTGAGGTTCACCGGGTTGAGGACGATCCCCGAGTAGTCGGCGTCGACGAAGAGGTACACGACGTACTCGTCGTTGGCCCGGTCGTAGTGGGCCGAGGTGCCGATGGGCTCAAGCGCGAACCGGGACGGGTCGTAAGGGGAGCGCCAGTCGCAGGTGCCGTAGTAGTCCGTCGTGTAACCGTCCTCGACGGTGCTGCCGTCGATCTTCGCGTTCGGATCGATGAACACGGTCTGGTTGGGACCGCGCAGGCGGAAGTCCTGGTTGGCGTTGCGCTCGTCTCCCTGACCGCCGACGCCTCTAAGCGAGACCAAGTAGCTCTTGGCGTTCTTCTCGGCCTTGAAGCGCAGGAGCATCTCGGCGCAGCCGAAGCGCAGGTCATCCTTGAACATCCCGGCAGGCGTGGCGCCGTAGTTCACCTCGAGGCGCGAGTCGATGACGCGGTCGTCGCCCCGTACGGAGGCCGCCATGCGCGCGATCGGGCTGGCGCCGGCCGGGATGGTGGTCGCCCCGGCCTCGACCTCGAAGACCTCCACCCTGATCGTGTCGTAGTCGGTGTCCTTGATGTTCAGGGGCGAGTCATGGAAGTACCATACGTCGGGTTCGCGGGTGTCGAGCGTCGTGCCGTCCTGGAGCAGGTCGCTGAGCTCGCCGTACGTCCCGCTCGTCGTCCAGCGGTACAGGTAGTTCCCTGACGTTCTGCCCTTTGGCACCACGGTGAAGCGGGCCGAGGCGTTGCTGCGCGTGACGGTCGCCTGGTCGGGCGTTAGAGCGAAGAGGGCCGGCGCAGACACCGCCGTCCAGTCGACGACGCTGGGCGAGCCGACGAGGTCGTACATGATCTTCGCGACGTCGCCGCTCACGAGGACGGTCTGCACGGCGGCCGCGATGGCGCTGGCGCTGGCGCGCGCGCTGAGCCGCTTCTCCATGGCCTCTACGACCGCCTTGTTCTTGTCGCTCTCCTCCAGCGCCTCCGCGACCATGTTCATCATGTCGAGCCGGAAGTTGCGGTTCTCGACGAGTTCCTGGATCACGAACCTCAGACCGTTGGCGTACGAGGCCGAGCCGGGCTTCAAGTACACACCCAGGCCGAGCAGGTGTTTGTCGTAGATGATCCTCACGCGCTCGCGCATCTTGGTCAGCTTGGCGGCGTCCATCTTCGCCATGTTCCCGAGGCCGTAGACCTCCATCAGCGGGATGAGGAGGTCGTCCAGGAAGAGCTCGACGGACTTGTCGATGGCGATGTCGCTCCACTCGTCGTGGAAGCCCGTGAAGAGCGGGTCGCCCATGATCGGCCAGGTGGCGTCGGTGGCGCTCGGCCCCACCAGGATCAGGCGGTAGTGCGTGCGGCTCGCTCCCTCGTGGCCGGCCAGCTTGAGGGCCGGGCTCGTGACGGGCGACCAGGGCGAGTTGCCTGTCACCACGTCGAGGAGGGCGTTCATGAACTCGAGCTGGCCCGTGGCGGGTACCTCGACGCGCTCTACCAGCACGGGTGGGTCGACGGGGTGCTCGACCCGGTCAGCATCCTCCCACGCTTCCTCGTAGGCGAGCAGGGCGGATGGGCGACGGAAGTGGTTCTGCGCCACGACGCCGGCGCCGGCCGGGTTGTGCAGTACGAAGACGCCGGCCTGCCGCGTCGTGGGCTCGATGATGATGTTGCTGCCGTCGACGGCCGCCGGGGTGACGGTCACGCTCACGCCGGTTGGAGCCGTGGACGCGGCAGCGACGGAACCGAGGCTCGCGGCCAAGAAGGAGGACGCTACGGCCCGGGTCGAGCCGGCCCCTGCGCGCTCACCGAGTCCGACACCCCCGGAAGTCGGTCCGTATAGCCGCGACTCGCCAAGCAGCGAAGCGTGCGCCGCCTCGAGCGCGGCCAGCAGGCCGGCGTCGGGCTCCGCGACACCGTTCCCACCCGAGGACAACTGCCGCTCCAGCTCCGCCGCCAGGTCGGCGGCCTCCGGCACACCGCGCAGCAGCGAACGGACCTTGTCCTGCTGGGCCGGCGGCAGCCACATGCCGCCTACGAGGTAGTACAGGAGCGCCTCGGCCGTGCTCGTCAGCGAGATGGTCCCCGTGGTCCCGTCCGTGACCCCGAGGAGCAGCAGTGAGCCGTCAGAGGTCTCGATGCCGAGTTCCGTCATCGCGCCCCCGAAGACGGAGGCCGTGAACTCGCCGGTGACCGAGACGGGATAGGTGCCGAGCGGCGTGCTGACCATGAGCTTCGAGAGATCGAGGCCGTGACCGCTCGGCAGCGTGACGGTGCCGCTGACGGTGAGCACGCCGCCCCCGTTGGGCGGCGGGTTGGGCGGGCCACCGCAGGAGACCAGCAACCACAGGAACGGCGCCAAGAGCAGCAGCGAAGCGCGCGGGGTCTTCCGGTCCGATCTTCTCATGATCAGAAAGTAGTCGACGAAGACTTAAATGCGGCTTAACCGTCGGTGACCCGCGTCACGCCCCCGTCTCGGCGAGGACTTACAGTGTGCGCCGCTCGCAGCAAGCGAGCACTATGACGACCCCTACCCCCGCAGCCAAGCGACACTTGCCGCTCACCCTGATCGCGCTCGGCGTGGTCTTCGGCGACATCGGCACCAGCCCCCTGTACGCCGTGCGGGAGGCGTTCGCCAAGACGCATGGGCTGGCGGTCGAGCCGGAAACGGTGCTCGGGGTGCTCTCGCTCGTCATCTGGTCGCTCTTCCTCATCGTCTCCGTGAAGTACGCCGTCATAGCCATGCGGGCTGACCGCAACGGGGAGGGAGGCATCCTCATCCTCACGTCGCTCGTCACGCCGCTGCGAGGACGCCCGGTCGGGGCACGGCGAGCGTTCGTGTTGCTCGGGCTCTTCGGAACGGCCCTGCTGGTCGGCGACGGCATGATAACGCCGTCTATCACGGTGTTGAGCGCCGTAGAAGGCCTGGCCATCGTGGCCCCGCGCCTAGAGGCGTTCATGCTACCCATCGCCATCGTCATACTGGTGGTCTTGTTCGTCGCGCAGCGCCGCGGCACGGATGCCGTCGGTAAAGTGTTCGGCCCGATCATGCTCACGTGGTTCGTGGTCATCGCGGCGCTCGGCGTAGCGAGCGTGGTCAGGGAGCCCGGCGTCCTCGCGGCGCTCGACCCCCGGCACGCCGCCACCTTCTTCGCTCACGAGCGTTGGAAGGCCTTCCTCGTCCTCGGCTCCGTGTTCCTAGCCGTCACGGGCGGAGAGGCGCTCTACGCCGACATCGGTCACGTGGGCAAACGCGCCGCGCGCATCGGATGGTTCGCCGTCGCGTTACCGGCTCTGCTACTCAACTACGCCGGCCAGGGCGCGCTCCTGCTTGGCTCCCCCGACGCCACCGGCAACCCCTTCTTCCGGCTCGCGCCAGCCTGGGCGCTCGCCCCGCTGGTCGGCCTCGCCACGCTGGCCGCCATAATCGCCTCCCAGGCCCTGATCTCCGGGGTCTTCTCGCTGACCATGCAGGCCGTCCGCCTCGGCTACCTGCCGCGGCTCAAGGTCGACCACACGTCCGCCAAGGCCTTCGGGCAGGTCTACGTCGGCGCCGTCAACTGGCTCCTACTGTGCGCATGCGTGGCGCTCGTCCTGGCGTTCGGATCCTCGAGCGACCTGGCGGCGGCCTACGGCGTCGCCGTCACTGCGACCATGCTCATCACCTCCATCCTCCTGGCCGTCGTCGCGCGCGAAGTCTGGCGCTGGAGCGTCCCGGCCGTCGCCGCTTCCATGGGCCTGTTCCTCCTGATCGACACGGCCTTCCTAGGCGCCAACCTCGCCAAGGTCCTGCACGGCGGCTGGTTCCCGCTCGTCGTGGGGGCGCTCGTCTTCACGGTCATGACGACGTGGCGGCGCGGGCGCCAGGAACTGCGCGCGCGGCTCGGCTCCAGCGAGCTGGCCATCGACCGCTTCCTAGGCAGCATCCGGGCGGCACCACCGCGGCGCGTGCCCGGGACGGCCGTGGTCATGCATGGTGTCAAGGGCGTCGTCCCTCCCGTGCTCCTTGCCAACCTCCGCCACAACCACGTCCTGCACCAGACGGTTGTGATGCTCGCGGTGGAGACGGCCGAGGAGCCGCGGGTGCTGCGGGCCGAGCGGACTACCGTGAAGGCGTACGGCGACGGCTTCTTCCAGGTGGTGCTCCGGTTCGGGTTCATGGAGCGCGCGAACGTCCCGGCGGCGCTCGCCGACCTGGTACACCCCGACCTCAACCTCGACCCGGACGTGACCACGTACTTCCTCGGTCGCGAACTCGTAATGCCGGCCGAACGCCGCCGTCCGCTGCCGCCGCAAGCCGGGCGGAAGACCGGAAGCCCGCTGCCACTCTGGCGCCAACGGCTGTTCGCGCTGCTGGCGAGGAACGCCGTCAACGCGGCCTACTACTACTCGCTTCCTTCGGAGCACGTCATCGAGGTGGGCGTGCAGGTAGAGCTCTAACGGAGGCCGCAGGTTGACTCCCCCTTACCCTCCTGCTAAGCTTCCGCGCATGACGAACGCGCTCGCCCTGCGCACGGACGATAATTCGGATTCGAGGCTACTCGGGGCGTAGGCGTCGTAACGGATCACTGCACTCACCCCCGAGGCCCTAGACCCTCGGGGGTTTCTCGTTGTGGGCTCGAAGCCGAGCCCGAACGGCCGCCACCAAGGCGAAGCAGCGATCCGGGAAGCAGCAAGGCCCAAGGAGGCGGTCGGATGTCTGGCAACGCAGAAGCGGTCGGAGAAGGCGAGACGCATAAGGGCGCGCTGGAGGCGCGGGTGCTGGTACGCGACCTGGCCACGCATGTGGGCCGGCGCGTCGACGTGGCCGGCTGGATCCTCACTCGCCGCGACCTCGGCGGCATCCGCTTCCTCGTCCTGCGCGACCGCACCGGCGTCGTCCAGTGCGTGTTGGAGGGCATCGACGTGCCCCTGCACGAGAGCTGCGTACGGGTGAGCGGCAAGGTGGTCGAGCAGCCGCGGGCGCCGGGCGGCCTAGAAGTACAGGCTTCAGCCCTCGAGGTCATCAGCGCTGCCACCGTCCCGCCGCCGGTCGAGCTCTCCAAGGAGGAGTGGCAGGCCAACCCGGATACGCTCCTGCAGTACCGCCACGTGACCGTGCGCAGCCCGAAGGCGCGCGCCGTCCTCAAGATCGAGGCGGAACTGATCCGCGGTTTCAGGGCGTACCTCGACGCGCACGACTTCACGGAGATCTACACGCCCAAGCTCGTGTCGGCGGGTGCCGAGGGCGGCGCCAACCTGTTCGAGGTCGACTACTACGGGCGCCGCGCCTACCTCGCCCAGTCGCCGCAGCTCTACAAGCAGATCATGGTCGGCGTCTTCGAGCGCGTGTACGAGACCGCCCCCGTCTACCGCGCCGAGAAGAGCCACACGCATCGCCACCTCTCCGAGTACCTGTCGCTCGACGTCGAGTTCGGCTTCATCGAGGACGACGGCGACGTCATGGACCTCGAGGAGGCGCTCCTCAAGAGCATGTTGAACGGCGTGGCGGAGAGCTGCAGCCGAGACCTCGCCGCGCTCGGCGCCGAGCTGCCCGACACGAGCGTGGCCTTCCCGCGCATCGAGCTGCTGGCGGCGCGCGAGCTCGTCGCGGAACGGTACGGGCACGTCTCGGGCGGCAAGGACCTCGACCCCGAGGCCGAGCGCCTCGTCGGCCGCTGGGCCAAGGAGGAGCACGGCTCGGACTTCGTGTTCGTGACCCACTACCCGCAAGCGGCCAGGCCGTTCTACACGTTCCCGCTCGACGGCGGTCTGACCCGCGGGCTCGACCTGCTCTTCAGGGGGGTGGAGATCACGTCGGGCGGGCAGCGCGTGCACCGACCCGAGGTCCTCGTCGAGGAACTCCGCAAACGCAACATGGACCCCGAGGCCTTCGCCGACTACATCGAGGTATTCCGGCACGGCATGCCGCCGCACGGCGGCTTCGCCATCGGCGCGGAGCGCCTCACCGCCCTGCTGCTCGGCATCCGTAACGTGCGCTTCGCGCGCGCCTTCCCCCGCGATGCCCAGCGCTTGACGCCTTGAGCCTTGCGCTAAGCGCGAGTCGCGGCACGAGCCAGGGCCGTCGTCCGTCCGACGTCCCCGACCCCTGGTCGAGAGGAGTGGCGGCTTTGACGGCGGATTGACGCGGTTCTGCTAGCCTGACCGTGGTACAGGGCGGCTGCCAGGCGAGGTCGCCAGGAGGAGAACAGAACATGCAACGTAAGTCCGGTCTAACCGTGCTCGTGGCAACCTTGGTCGCGCTCGGCGCCTGCGCCCCCTCGACGGAGACCGCTGAGCAGCCCGCTGCGTGCGTGTCCAGCCCCGTCCCGACAGTGGCGGTGGTCGATTTCCAGAACACCTCCAACCAGGGCGGTGGTGTCAGCGTCGTCGGCGTAGAGGAAGCCGCCACGGCGCGCCTCATCACGCTCCTCAAGGAGTCCGGCTGCTACGTCGTCGTCGAGCGCAGCGAACTCCAGACCCTCATCGAGAAGCAGGGCCTCGAGTCCCTCGACCCGATCGCCTTGGCCAAGTCCGCCGGCGCCGGCTACGTCGTGACCGGCACGGTCACCCGCGCCACCGTCGCCCGCCCGGGCGGCAGTCTCTTCGGCGTGACCGTCGGCCAGACCAAGGCCCAGATCGAGGTGGACGTGCGCGCAACGGACATCATCACAGGCGAGGTCATCGTCTCCATGAAGGGGTCCGGCGAGGCGAGCAGCCCCAACGTCAACATCAACAACGTCCCGTTGGCCGGCAACGTCAGGTACGACGACCCGACCGTCGGCCCGCTCTTCGCGCAGGCCGCCAACTCGGCAGTCAGCCAGGTAGTGGCCGCCCTGCGCGCTAAGTTCTAAGCGCCTCGCGGTTCCAAGCGACGGGCCGATCGCTCAAGCCTCACGGCGGCGACCGGCCCGTTCTTCGTTCTTCGTTCGTCGTGAGCCGCTACCGACCGATCAGTCTCCGCTCATCAGGTCGGCCACGCCGGAAGCGAGCACGGTGACGGCCACCTCAAGGCCGCGCTCGTCGATGTCGAAGCGCGGGTGGTGGTGCGCCCACGAGGTGTCGGCATCGGAGCTCGTGCCGACGAAGAAGTAGCAACCGCGCGCCTGGGCGAGCCAGAGCGCCATGTCGTCTCCGCCCATGATGGGCGCTTGGACGGTCACGTTATCGGGGCCGACGACGCGCGACGCCACCTTGCGAAAGCGTTCGACCGACTCGGCGTCGTTGACCACCGCGGGCGTGCCGGTGATCCATTCGTGCTCGAGCGAGCACCTGGCGAGCGCGCACGAGGCCTCCGCCACCGCGACTATGCGCTCGTGCAGGCGCGACCGCGTAGCGGCGTCGAAGGTGCGGAGCGTGCCCTTGAGCTCGACGTCCTCCGGGATGATGTTGAAGGCGGTGCCGCCATGGAAGCTCGTGATGCTGATGACCGACTGGTCCACCGGGTCCGTCTCACGGCTCACGAGCGTCTGCAACGCCAGTACCAGCTGTGACGCCGCCACGATCGGGTCGATGCACACGTGCGGATAGGCGGCGTGGCCGCCGCGCCCCTTGACTACGAACCGGAACGAGTCGGTCGCGGCCATGGCCGGCCCCTCGCGCACGGCGACGGTGCCGAGCGGGTGGTTGCTCGAGAGGTGCAGACCGATGACGTGGTCGACGGTGATGCCGTCCAGCGCGCCGTCGTCAAGCATGGCCCGGGCGCCGCGCACGACCTCCTCCGCCGGCTGGAAGACGAACACGACGCGTCCGGCCAGTTGCGAGGCGCGCGCCAGCACGATCTCGACGACGCTGAGGAGCACGGCCACGTGGCCGTCGTGACCACAGGCGTGCATCTTCCCCGCCACGGTCGAGCGGTACTCGACGCCCTTCTCCTCCGGTACGGGCAGCGCGTCCATGTCGGCGCGCGCGAGCACGGTCGGGCCGGGCCTGCCCGTGTCGAACACGGCCACCACACCGGTCCCGCCGACGCCTTCGCGGGGCTCGAGACCGAGCTCGCGCAACCTGGCGGCGATGACGCCCATGGTGCGGCGCTCCTCGAAGGCGATCTCGGGGTGGCGGTGCAAGTCGCGGCGGACGGCTACCGTGCGCTCCTGCAGCGCTTTGGCCTGCTCGGCGATGGTGGGCATGCTGGCACTCCTACGTATTTGGCTTTGGGGTCGCTAGACCTGCCAAGAGCCTACCGCTCTTGGCGCCCCGCCACTACTTCGCGCCGAGCGTGAGCGTCACCTCCTTCTCGCCCGGCACGCGCACGGCCTTGAACTCCTCGACCGGCGCGACGAGGACGCGCACGTCGTACACGCCCATCTCCAGGCTCACGCTCTCGCCACCGACACGCCCGCGAGCGACCAGGGCACCAGTGGCGGCGTCGTAGACCTCGAACGCTGGGTTGAGGGCCTCGGCGACGGCCTCCGCCAACGCCTCGTACGAGCCGACGTCGACGTAGCTGGCGCCGACGTCGGCGGCGAGTTGCTCGAACACGGCGAGCGCGTCGGGCTCGAGGCCGAGGGAGACGATAGCGAGGTCGAGCGGTCCCTTGCTACGGGCTTCGCGCACGGCCGCAGCGGGGTCGCCGCCGCAGGACTCGGCGCCGTCCGTTATGAGGATGACCGTGCGGGCGCCGCCGGCCTGCGCGAGGTCCTGCGGCACGGCAGCGAGCGAGTCGGCGATAGGCGTCTGCGACAGGAGCTTGGGCGCTATCGCCTCCACGGCCGAGAGCGCCTTGGCTCGGTCAAGGGGGGCGAGGGGCACGTCGAGGCGCGTCTCGCACGAGGACGGCGCTATATGTCCGAAGGCGCGCAGGGCGAACGGCGCGCCGTCCGGCAGCACGTCGCTCACGAGCGCGGTCAGGGCCCGCTTGGCGGCGGTGATGCGCTGCTCGCCGCTCGGGAGCTCGCGCCCCATGGAGCCCGAGGCGTCGAAGATGACCTCGATGGCCGGCTGGGCCGCGCCCGCCGCGGCGCGCACGCTCAGGCTGCCCGGACCGGGCAGCGCCTGGGTGCGCGTCGTGAGCGCCACCGTGTACTGCTTCGGACGCCTCAGCAGGCACGAGGCGCGGGAGAAGCCGGCGTCGAAGTCGCCGACGCCGGCGGCCAGCGCGTACTTGCCGGCGTTGACGTCCGCCCAGTCCTGCATGAGGTCTTGCGCGTAGTCGCTGCCGCCCGAGCTGATCTCGAACGTGAAGACGCGGGGGCGCACTTCCTCGAAGGCCCTCCATAGCTCGGGGGTGAGGTTGTCGCCAGGCGACTCGGCGTCGGTCATCAGCATGATCGCCCTCGTGCCCTCGCGGTCCGCCAGCGCCTTCGTGGCCGCCAGCAGCGCCACCTCGGCGTTGCTGGAGTCAGCCGAGCGGTCGAACTCGACGATGGAGCGTTGCACGCGCGCCGTATCGCTCGACCAGAATGGGAGCAGCCACGTCGGGTTCGGTTCGTTGAAGGCGAGGAGCTGGACGGCCTCGCGCTCCCCGTTGACGTCGGTGGCGAAGCTCGCCAGCGAGTTGTAGGTGATGGCGACGTAGGGGTTGACCGAGCCGCTCGTGTCCCAGCTGAACACGACCGTGCGCTTCGGCTCCCAGAGGTGGAGGTAGTAGTCGCCCGGATCGGCGAAGAGCGACAGGGTTCGCGCGTCGCCGTCCGCCTTCTCGTCGTAGCCGACCGCGTGTCCCGAGGCGTCGACGAGCTCGAAGCGGTATGCGATGGCGGGGTCGCCGGCCAGGCTCAGTTCGAGGAAGTTCTGCCCGGCCGGGATGGTGAGGCGGTACCAGTCCTCGTCGACGGCCACTTGGACCGTCCCCGTGACCTGCTCTCCCGAGCGCAGCGGCGTGGCCGTCTGGAGCGTGTCGTCGTTCGAGTCGGTGACGCCGGTCGTTGCGCTCACGGGGTTGAGGTACTCGTAGACCGCGTCGCGTGAGCCGGATCCCCACTCGGCCAACACCGAGGGGTACTCGGCGCTGGCGGGGCGTTCGAGGACGCGCACGACGTCAGGCGGGTAGTAGTACCGACCTCGGGTACCGTCGGCGCCCTCGACCGCCTGGCCCGTGACGCGGAGGTAGCGCACCCACACGGGCGCGTCGAACGCGAGCTTGGCGAGCCCGGTGCCGTCGCGCTCGAGGGTCCAGTCGGCGAGGGGCGCCCACGGTCCGGCCCCGCCGGTCAGGCTCACCTCGACGCTCACGGCCGGGAACAGGGCCTGGGGCTCGGCTAGCGCCGCGGCCTCGTCCTGCCACTCGAGCCTCGTCACCTGGGCGGCGCGACCGTCGTTGAAGCCGATCACGAAGCTGAAGGCGCCCGTGTCGCGCAGGTCGATCTTCGCGCCGCGGTCGCCCGTCTTGAGGAGCTGGGCGCCGTAGCCGCTGACGTACGGCTCGGAGCGCACGACGTGGCCGCCGTTCTCGGGGGCGGCGAGGTTCAGCTCGCCGAAGTCCGCGTCCGCGGCGATGAGCTTCCACTCGCCCGCGTAGCCGTCCGTGCCCCTGTCCTGGGCGCTGACGAGGACGAGGCGCGCGTACCTGGCGCTCACGGGCGCGTCGAACACGAAGGGCTGCTCGATGCCGGCCGCCTTGAGCACGCCCTCGTACGCGGTGGTGAAGCTGGAGCCGTCCAGCGATGTCTCGATCCTGAACGCCGCGAGGTAGTCGCCCACGCGGCCATCGGAACGCGGGTCGAGGGTGGCGCCGAGAAGGGTGACGGGCGCGTCGCCGGCCAAGCGGTAGGTGGGCGAGTGATCCAGTGACAGGTAACCGCCCGAGGACGGCCCGACGCGACCGTCGATGAGCGCCAGATCGCGGCGCTCGTAGCCTGTGTCGCCATGGATGGCCGCGCCGAAGTTCGTGCGCAGTACGTCCATCCTGCCGAGGAGCGTTGTCGGCAGCGGCCAGTAGCCGAACGGCGCGAGGGGCGCGGCGTCGCAGGTCAGGGCCGCCTCAAGCGACGCTGCGGCGGAACCGCTCGTGCCGCTCGCCGCCACCTCGACGCGCAGCGGGAGGTCGTCGCGCATGTCGCTCGGCACCTCGACCCTAACGGGCACGTCGCGGCTCTCGCCCGGGGCCAGTCTGAGGTCGGGTTCGTAGTCGAGCCGTACGGTGGCATGGCTGCTGGACGCTTCCAGGCGTAGTTCCTGGGGCTCGGCGCCGCGGTTCTCGACGTGCGCGGTGGCCTCGAGCACTTGCCCCTCGTGCCAGAACGCCGCCAGCTCGTCGAACGGCGACGTGAGCGAGACGGCTACCGTGCCGGAGGCGCGCGGGGGCAGCAGCTGGGACTTGTCTGGGGCGTTGCCGAACGTCACGGCGATCTCATACGTCGTGTTCCCGGCCAGCCGCAGGTAAGCCTGCTGGCCGGCGGGGAGCGTGCCGCGCCACGGTGCGCCGGTCTGCGCGTCGCCGCGCTCAGCGAAGTCGAGCGTGCTCGCCTCGTTGCGCAGGTCGATGGAGAGTCGCGAGGTGACGTCGCTCGCTGTGACCTCGAAGGTCGTGTCGCTAGAGAACACCGGCAGGCGGTACGTATCGTAGTCGTTCCCGTACTCCCCCACATGACCGGTCCACTCGAGCTCGGCCGGCATGAGCGACGCGGTGGCGTAGTCGTCGTTGGGCTCGGCATCGACGGCGGGCATGAGGCGGCCAAGCAGGTTGACCCTGAGCTGGTAGTAGCCGTCCGTCTCGACGTTGCGCGCGTCCAGGTAGAAGGTGTGGTCGCCGGCGATGAAGAGGCGCTCGAGCTTGACGGCGCTACCGCGCTCGAGGTCGGGGAACCGCACCCAGCCGAGGTCGTCGAACCAGAGGTCGATGGTGGATCCGCCGGTCGGCGGCACGACCTCGATGCTCACGTACTGGTCGTCCGCGAGGAAGAAGCGGTAGTAGTCAGGGCTCTCGCTGGTCAGGCGTCCGACATGCACGGCGCCCGGCACGAGCCGGGTGGCGCGGCTGGCGTCATCGTTCGGCTCCAGTTCCAGGGTGCCGGGCGGCGGCGGCGGACCGGCCTCAAGCACGGCGGATTCCAGAGCCGCCGCCGCGGCGGCCGCGTCCTGACCGACGCTGCCTTGGGTCGCGGGCGTGAGCGGCTGGTCAGTGGGCGGTTGTTCGGCGCCCACCTGCACCGGGCCGAGCGACAGGACCTTCAGGGCGTAATCGCCGGCGGAGCCGCGCACCTCGAAGTAGTGCCTGCCCGGCAGGAGGATCACATCGTCCAGCCGGAGGCGCTGCTGGCCACGCGTCTCGTTCAGCACGTCGCCGGCACTGGTGAGCTCGGCCAGCCGGTCGATCGAGTTGCCTACCAACTGGACGCGGAAGCGCTGTGCCGTGTCGACGACGTCCAGGCTGTAGACATCGGTCTCCGAGCCGTCAAGGCGCCCGCGCACCTGGCCGCCGTCCGGCAGTGGGCTGGCGGTGATCGGGTAGTCGTTAGGCTCGATCTCGCCGCCTGCCGGCGCCGCCGCCGGCGTGAGGGCCATGCGATAGCCGGTGCCGTCAGGGCCTTCGACGAGGAGCTGGTACGCGCCCTCGGCGAACGCGAGCGCCGTACGCGGTTGGCCGGAGCGGGAGACCAGCAGGGGGTTGCCGGCTTCGTCTCGCAACGTGTACGTAAGGTCGGCGTCGGCCGAGAAGGCGAGGTTGTAGACGCCGGCCCCCTCCCGGGACACGTCGATGCGGTAGAAGTCGCGTCCGCCGACGGTCGCGCTCATCTCGGTGCCGAGCGGGAAGGCGGTGGCGGCGCCCCAGTCGTCGTTCGGCTCGACGGCCACGCCGTTGCCGCGCACGCCCTGCGACTCGAGGCGCAAGCGCACCATCCCGCTGTCGCCGAGCACGCGGAGCGTGTAGTCACCTGCGGCAAGTTGGAGCCCCGGCAGCCGCACGCGTCCACCCGCGTCCACCTGCCCTTGCGTCACCACGCCGCCAGCACCCTGCAGTTCGACCCGAGGCTCGGTGCCGAGGGCGGCCCACAACTCCACGCCCCAAACACGCTTGGCGCCGTCCGCGTCGATCGTGAAGGTCTGGGACAGCTCGCCGGCGACGGGGCCGAACAGCCCGAACGCGCCGGTGTAGCGCCTGCCGACGCCGTCGTCATAGCGGTCTTCTCCGGCGCCGTAGCGCAGGCCGATGACGGGCGTCAGGTCGACGACGTACTCGCCGGCGGCGCCGCCGGAGGAGACGGCCAGGTAGTAAGTGCCCGGCTCGACGAGGAACTCACCGGAGCGCGCCGCGCTGCCGGCCTGGCTCGCCACGCGCTCGTATTCGGTCGTCACGCCGGCGGCGTCCGTGCGGAACAGCACGGTACTGGCGACGCCTCCCGCGGGCCCCTGTAAGGAGAAGGTCCAGCGGTGCCGCGCGTCGAGCTCCGTTACTTCCCACCGGTAGACGTCCTTGTCGGAACCCGAGACCTCGCCCGTCAAGCACCGTGCGCTCACCTCGTTGTAACGATCCGGCCCGAACGGTTGCGGGCCGGCGTCCGTAAGCCGCGTGGCCGCCGCTGGATCGTCGTTGGGTTCGGACTCGTACGTGCACTGCTGGGCGAGGGCCGTGCCGACCAGCGCGGCACCGAGCACGCACAGCACGACCAGACCGAGGCGCCGGACGCTCGTGCGGCGTGGCGCCGGCTGCCGTTCTCCAAGCGAGCTGTACGTTGCTGCCACGTGCTCCTCCTATAGCGCCTCGCGGTCGGGGCCGGGCGGCGCGCTAAAGACCAGGTCGTTCGGCATGCCCGATGCTCGGGCCCACCAGATCAGCTTGCACCGCGATGGGGCGTACACGGTGAGCGTTCCACCACGCTTGCCGCGCCCCCGTCATAGGCCGAAGGCCGCCAAAGGCAGGTACTTCTCGATAGCGTCGGCGTACGGCTTGACCAGCTCGACGTTGGCTTCCGGGACCGCCACGGCGTCACCGGCCGCGTTGTCACCGGCCACGGCGTCATCAGCCACGGCTTCATCAGCCGCCTCCTCCACCTCGCCCTTCGACAGCGCCGTCAGGTCGACCACCGTGTAAGCCTGCCCGGCCGCCCGGATCACCGAGCGCTTGACCCAGTCGTACTCCGAGAGAGAGAAGCCGGCCGCGTTGAGTGCGTCGACCTGCAGCTCCTTGGCTTGCACGACGAGCTTGATGATGTCCGTGTAGGCGTTGAGCACCTGCCGTATGCCGGGGTTGCCCTGCGAGCTGATCTGGTCGTACTTCTGAGCGAGCTCGTCGGCCTTGCCCTTCAGCCCGTTCATGACGGCGCTTGTGGCTTGCATGTAGCGGTCGACCTGTCCCGCGGTGAGCTCGCCGCTCTCCGGGGCCGCGAAGGCGCGCTTGTTGCTGACCTGCTGGTCGAGCTCGGCCAGCCTCGGCAGCTCCATGCCAGCCTTCACCGTGTTGGTCAGCGGCCTGATCACGTAGAAGTAGGCGAGGCCCGACCCGACTATCAGGACTGCGATGGCCACGATCAAGCATCCGAGCGCGAACTTCTTCTTCATCCGTCCACCTCCTCGTTCGAACCGACGACGCGTGCCGCCTCGCCCAGGCTGGTCAGGTACCCGATCAGCTCGTCCGTGGCGGAGAACTCGTGCAGCGAACCGTCCACGACGTCGCGGAGAGTCGCTCGCCAGGCGCGCTCCGCGCCGGCTCCTTGGCCAGGTTCGTTCCAGACTTTCAGCAGGAACCTGCGGCTGTGATCGCTCACGCTACTCCCTCACGACGCCTCGGCGGTCCGCACCCGCCACCACTAGCGGCGGCGTCGACGGGTGCGCCAGCGGGCGCCGCCCCAACGTCGGGAGCAGGTTAGGGGAGGTGGTGTCAACGTGGTGTCAAAGCACGGGGTGTCAAAGCACGGTCATCGGGGTTAGGCAGCCAGGTGGACGGGGTTCGGAGCAGCGCTTCGACCAGCCCCCTCGGAAGCCCAGCGCCCTGCTCCCTGAGCTCGTCCAGTACGTCGGCGGGTACCGCCGGCGCGGCGCCGGCGACCGCGTCACCGCCTTCGGCGAGGGTAGCGGGAGCTGCTAGCAGGCGCGCAAAGTAGCGCGCAAGGTAGCGCGCCTTCGGCCGTTCGACGATCTGCGGCGCTGGTAGCACGTCCGCTTCGCCCGGCAGGAGCCCCGCTGCCACTAGGCGAGCCCGCGCCCGCCGGGCGTCCTCGACTGCGAGCGTGCTGCCGGCGCCCGGTCGAGGCATGGCTTCATCACCGCGTGCTTCGGGCGCGGTCGTCGCCAGGCCTTGCAACGCCAGTAGACCGGACCGCATGAGCGCCACGTCGCGCACGAGGTGCTGATGCGCGCTCTGCAGGTCGTCTGGGCCGAGACGCGCGAGTTGGGTCCGCGCCACGCCGGCGTCCGGCGCCCAGCTCGCGAGCTCGAGCCGCAGCCACGGCGCGACGTCCTTGAGACCGCTCGACTCCAGCGCTTCCAGCAGGCGCTCAGCCTCACCGACGGCCGCGGGGTCCAGGCGCGCGCGGATCACGAGCCGCTGGGCCTCCAGGGCCTTGCGCTTGCGCTCGTCGCCGATCTGTTCGGCCAGGCGCTCGGCGGCGGCCAGGTCCTCCATGGCGCGTTCCAGGTCGCCGCAGAGCCGTTCGATCTCGCCGCGTTGCTCCGCCGCCCGCAAGGCCAGCCGCAGGTCGCCCAGCTCCGCACCGAGCGCCTCGACCTCGAGCGTCGTGTTCCATGCCGGCCCAAGCTGCCCTTGCCTGGCGTAGACGACCGCCAGGTTGACGAGCATCTCTGCCTCGCGCCGCGTCGCCGACGTGCGGCGCGCCAGCCCGATGCCCTCGCGGAAATGCTGGATGGCCTGCCCGTAATCGCCCAGCCGCTCGGCGGTGGCGCCGAGGTTGTTGAGCGTGGCGCTCACGTCCATGCGGTTGGCGTCGCGCCGGGCAAGCGTGAGGGCGGCGGCGAAATGCTGGTAAGCCTCGTTCAGCCGACCCCGCATGGCGTTGATGCTCCCCAGGTTGTTGTGCGCCCGGTAGCGCTCCTCGCCGTCCCCCGCCAGGTTGGCGGCGAACGCCTCCGCGGCCCCGTCGAGGTCACCGGCGTAGAAGTGCGCCGCGCCGACGGCGTTGCGCGCCCTGGCGGCCAGCGCCGGATCGCCCACCCGCAGGGCGATCTCGAGCGCCTTCAGGGCAGCCTCGAGCGCCTCCCCCACCTTGCCGCGCGTGAGCATGAAGCGGGCGCGCCTCACGCCGCCCTCGGCCAGCGCCTGATCGCTCTGAGCCTCCCACGCGAGCTGCTCCACCTCTGCAAGGAGCGTTTCCTGGAGCGCGTAGTCGGCGCGGCGCGCCGCGACGCCCTCCAGCGCGAGGCACGCCTCGAGCCTGAGGCTCGGCTCGTCCTGAGCCGACCACAGCGCCAGGTAGAGCAGGTCCGTGGCGCGCTCGAGCTGGGTACGCTCGAGCGCGGCGGTGGCGGCAGCCAGAGCGCGGCGCGCCGCCTCACCCGGCTCGCCCGCGGCCAACAGGTGCCGTGCCAGCGCGCCCTGGTCGGCGTTGTTGTCCGAGCGCATCTCTGCGGCTATGCGCTCGTGGAGGAGCCGCGTGAGCGGTGGCGGCAGACTTGCGAGCGCGGCTCTGCGCTGCTCGGGAGCGAGCTCCAACTGCTCACCGACGACGCCGCGCTCGCCCAACCGCGCCAGGTCGGCCGCGAGCCCGAAGGCTTGGCGTTCGAGGACGGCCGCGAGCCCATCGACGCGCAAGCCGCCGCGCGCCACCGCGAGCGCCTGGACGATGCGGCGCTCGTCCTCGGTCAGGGCGGCCAGCGCGGTGCGCGGTGCGATCGCCTCTCTCCGCTCGATGCGCGCGACGAGCTCCTTGGTCTCCGCCGCCGGCTCGCCTCCCAACTCCTCGGCCAACCTGGCGGCGAACTCGTGGTAGCCGGCCAGGGCTGCGTCTGACTCTCCGGCCAGGTACGCGAGGCGCATGGCGGTCCGTTGCAGTTCGTCGTCGTACGGATCGAGCGCGGTCGCTCTCCGGACGAAGTCCCTGGCCGACCGCAGCTCTCCCAGCCCCTCGAGCTGCGCGGCACGCCCGATGAACGCGCGCCGCGCCAACGCGGCGTAGCGGCCGCGCACGTGCGCCAGCCAGTCCAGGTACTCGCTGGGCAGGCGCTCGTCGAGACCTGCAAGGAACTCCGCCCCGTCGAGCCCGTCCGCCAAGCCCGCCAGTTCGACCTCCGGGGCTTGCGCGAGCGCCCGCACGTCCGACGTGGCGGCGACTCCGACTCGCTGGGCGCCGTCGTCCAGCCACTCCTCGGCTCCTGGTAGCGAGCGCAGCGTGTAGAGCGCCTGACGGACGTTGGCGAGTCGGCCGGAACCCCAGAGCATGAGCGCCAGCTCGTCTCGCCCCACGGGCTTGCCCGCCACCACCAAGTAGGCGAGCAGAGCGACGGCCTTGTGCGACGGAGGGACGACAGCAACACCCCTATGCGAGAAGCGAGGCGAGCCCCAGAGCCGCGCTTCCAGAGGGAGCGGCGGAGCGTCGCCTTCGGTCAACCGACCACCTCGTCCGCCACGGCCTGGAAGAGCGGTACCTCGCGCGCGCCCTTGAGCACGACGTGGCAGGAGCGGCAGCGCGGCTCGTAGCTTTCGGCCGCGCCGACGAGCACGGTCGGATCGTCATAGTGGGCGGGTCTGCCGCGGATGAGGCGCTGCGTCCTGGTGGCGGCGAGGCCGCACCGGCAGATGGCCGTGAGCTTCTCGACGACCTCGGCGCGCGTGATCAGCTCAGCCATCGGCCCGAACGGCTCGGCCCGGAAGTCGAGGTCGAGGCCCGCCACGATGACACGCGTGCCGCCGTCCGCGAGGCGGTCGACCACACGCACCACGCCGGCGTCGAGGAACTGCGCCTCGTCGATGGCCACCACCTGCGCGTCGGGATCGAGCCGCGCGAGGAGTTCCTCCGAGTCGGCCACGAGCTCGGCCTCGAGCGTGCGTCCGGCGTGGGAAGCGACGGCGAGCTTGGCGTACCGGTCGTCGATGGCGTGCTTGAAGACCTGCACGCGCTGCTTGGCTATGACGGCGCGCGTGACGCGGCGGATGAGTTCCTCGCTCTTACCGGAGAACATGGGGCCGGCGATGACTTCCACCCAGCCGCTCGAGAAGGCGTGTCCCAACTGCATGGGGCCATGGTATCGCCAAGGCGCTCGCGACGGGGCGGCAGCGGGCGGTGCCGAAGGCGCCGTGGTGTCGCCCTGCTCGGGGCGGGGACGGCGCCGATGCTAGGCTCCATCCGTGAACCGCATGCACGGCACCACCATCGTCGCCGTCCACAAGGACGGCGTGACAGCCCTCGCCGGCGACGGCCAGGTAACCATGGGCGAGACGATCGTCAAGCGCGGCGCCGTCAAGGTCAGGCCGCTCGCGGACGGCACCGTCCTGGCCGGCTTCGCCGGGACGGTGAGCGACGCCTTCACCTTGCTCGAGAAGTTCGAGGGTTACCTCGACACCGCCAAGGGGAACCTCGTCAGAGCGGCCGTGGACACCGTGAAGGAGTGGCGCACGGACCGCGCCCTGCGCAACCTCGAGGCGCTCCTCATCGTGGCCGACTCCGAGCAGATCCTCACGCTCTCCGGCGTCGGCGACGTGATAGCGCCGGACGAGCCCGTTGCCGCCGTCGGCTCGGGCGGTCCGTACGCCCAAGCCGCCGCCACCGCCCTGCTGCGCCACACCGACATGGACGCTGCCGCTATCGCGAAGACGGCGCTCCTCATCGCGGCCGAGATCGACATCTACACCAGCGGCAACGCCACCGTCCTGTCGGTCGGCGGCGATGACGCCCTCGCCGACGGGGGCGAAGCGGAGGCGGAGCTGCCGACCGGCGAGCTCGCCGCAGACCAGGCGGAGGACGCGACCGACGCCGGCGGTTAGAAAGCAGCCACGATCACACGGCGACCGAGCCGACGGCACTAGACTTACGCCTACGGGAGTTGGCGCATGGCGAAGCTGACCACGCTCGGCGGTTTGGCGCTACATCCTGGCCCCTTCACGCAACCGAAACCGCTGGCCATGCTCGCCTACCTGGCCTTGGAGGGCAGGAAGCCACGCCGTCACCTGGCAGAGCTGTTGTGGCCGGACGGCAACGGGCTGAAGAGCCTCTCGATGGCCATCACGCGTCTGCGCAAGGCCGACCAGCTGGCCTGCGCAGCCGACACGAAGCTCGTCTGGAGCGAGCTGGAATGCGACGCCACGCGCTTGTTGACAGCCATCGAAGCCGACGACCTCGCCGCCGCGTCGACCCTTTACGAAGGGGCCTTCCTCGAGGGGGCGACGTTCCAGGGTGCCAGCGCCGAACTCGAGGAGTGGGTACTTGAGACCCGCGAACGCTTGGCCGAGGGCTTCCGCGCGCTCCTCATACGCCACGCCGAGACGGCGTTGGACACCGGGAAGCCAGAGCACGCCGCAGAGCTGGCCGCCAGCGCCTACCGGGTGGCCGGAGCGGCGCCGGCCAGCCCGGAGAGCCTGCAGCGGCTCCACCGCCTGCTCGCGCTGAGCCACCACGAGCTGGCGAACGCGGTCATGGCGGAACTCGAGGAGCTGGGCGCCGACCGGGCCCCGGGCCAGGAGTCGCCGCTGGCCCGGCAGGCGCGCGCGCTGTTCTCCACCCCGTTCGTCGGCCGCGAGGCGGAGCTTGCCGCCGTCGCGGGCGCTCTGGGGATGGGGGAGACGCGGGTCCTCACTCTCCTTGGCCCGGCCGGGAGCGGCAAGACGCGTCTGGCAGCGCAAGCGGCCCTACAAGCCGAGGAGCACGGTCCGTTCGCCGGCGCCGTGCGCCTGGCGCTCCTCGACGACGTGGACCAGCCGCAGTTGCTCCCTTCGCGCCTCAGCCAAGTGCTGGGTTTCCAGACTCCCCCAAGTGACGACCCGTGGCGGCAACTGGCGGGCGCCATCGGCGACCGGAAGCTTCTGCTCGTACTGGACAACATGGAGCAGTTACCAAGGGTGGCGGACGACCTCGGCCGCCTCGTGGCCGCCGCGCCGGGCCTCACCCTGCTGCTGACGAGCCGGGCGCTGCTCGGCGTGCCGGGTGAGGAGGCGCTGGCCGTCGGCGGGCTAAGCGCCCCGGAGGCAGGGACGGACTGGGACGAGGCGCTACGCTACCCGGCCGTCCGGCTGCTGAACGACCTCGCTCTTGCCCTGAAACCGAACCTTGACCTGCGGTCCCAGGCCACCGGCGTGCTGCGCGTCTGCCATGAGCTCGGCGGCCTGCCCCTCGGACTGGAGCTGGCGGCGGCCTGGCTCCGCATCCTGCCCGCCGCCGCGCTGGCGGAGCGGCTCGCCTCCGACCCCGCCTCACTCGATGGGGCAGGACCGAGAGCGCAGGGTGACGACGGTGGCGGTCGCGGCAGCCTCCAAGCCGCCATCGAGGCCACCTGGACCGTCCTGAGCGCGGAGGAACAGGCGGCGCTTGCCCGGCTCGCCGTCTTCGCCGGCGGCTTCGACTACGCGGCCGCGGAGGCCGTCGCCGGAGTGAGCGTCGGCACCCTGGCCGCCCTGCTCGACAAGTCCTGGCTGCGCTCGCCTGCCCCCGGCCGGTTCGATCGCCATCTGCACGTGTACGCGTTCACGCGCGAGAAACTCGCGTTGCGTGGAGACGAGACGGACGAGCTAAGGGAGCGGCACGCGCGGTGGTTCGCCGACCTCGCCAGGCGCTGCGGTGACCGGCTGCGCGGGCCCGACCAACTCGAGCACCTGAGGCTCCTCGACACGGAGCACGCGAACTTACGTCAGGCACTGGCGTACTTCGCGGAGTCCGACCCCGCTAGCGGGCTCGAGCTGGCCGCCGACCTCGGCACGTTCTGGTCGCTGCGCGGCCACGACGCCGAGGGGCTTGGTCACCTGCAGGCGTTCCTCGGGGGCGCTACCTCGTCGTTCGAGGCGCGGTCGCTCGTCAAGGCCCGGCTCCGCGCCGCACAGCTCGCGGAGCGCCTCGGGCGCGACAGCCTGGCAGGCTCCCTCTATGAGCGTGGCCTCGAAGGCGCCGAGACGTTGGGCGACCCCCGCCTCCTGGCCGAGGCCCACCTTGGCATCGCGGTGTGCGTGAGGCAGAACCACGGCGACTACCCGGGGGCCATGCGCCACATGGAGGTGGCGTTGGAACACGCGCGCGCCGGAGGTTCGCCACTCCTCGCCTCCGACGCGCTACGCGTCATGGGGGACCTCATCGCCAACACGGGCGAGTACGAGCGCGCCGTCTCCTACCTCGAGGAGGCGGCGACCCTGGCCGGCGACGGCGGCGATGCGCTCAGCGAGGCGAAGGCGGAGCTCAGCCTCTCCGGCGTGCTCGTCTACATGCGCGAGGACGGGCGCGGACGCTGGCTCGCCGAGCGCAGCCTCGCCACCTTCCGCAAGCTAGGCGACCGCCTGGGCGAGGCTTCGGCGCTCGCCAACCTCGGCACCCTCATCGACGAGCGTGGCGACGCGCGTGAATGCAAGCGCCTGTACCGCCAGAGCCTCGCCATCCTGCGGCAGCTGGGCGATCCGCGCGCCACGGCCGCGCTACTCAACAACCTCGCCAGCGTCTGTAACAGCCTCGGCGAGTACGCCGAGGCGCAGGAGCACCTGGAGGAGAGCCTCAACTGGCTGCGGCGCGCCAGCGACGCGGCGCTCACCACCCATGCCCTCTACCTTTACGGGCTTGTGCTTCTCAAGGTCGGCGACATGGCCGTGTGCCGCCGGCGCCTGGACGAGTGCATAGAGCTCTGCCGCCGCCACGGCGAGACGTGGTCGCTCATGCGGGCGCTCACCGTGCTGGCGCGCTGGCACCGCGCCGAGGAGGACTTCGCCGCGGCCATGGACTGCGCGCGCGAGGCCCAGGAGCTCGCGGCGGCGGCCGGCGACGAGCGGACGAGCGCCAGGGCCAAGGAGCTGCTGGAGGAGCTGCAGGTAGCCAGCGCCGCTTGTGGCGCCGCTGTGGCGACCGGCGACTAGCCTCTTGCCTCAGGAGGCACCATGCGCAACAGAACCCCGTACGCCCTCAAGGCCCCCACCCGGCTGCTCGCAGCGGCACTCGGACTCGCCGCGGGGCTAGTCCTCGCCGCATGCTCTCCCGGCGGCGCACCGACCCCAGCCGAGCTGAAGATCGCCGTCGACCCGACGCTGGCGCCTTCCGTGACGCAACTCCCGCCGTTCGATGACGGCGAGCCGCGGCCCCTGGCCGTCATCGAGGGTGAGAACGGGGTACCAGCCACCTTCGTGGCCAACGAGCTCTGGCTGCAGACCGACGACGAGGAAGCCGTGGCGGCGCTCGTCGCCAGGTGGCACGGCACCGTGCTCCTCAGTCTCACGCGCGCCGACCACGGCCTTGCCGACCTGCCGGGCCAGTACCTGATCCGGGTGGACGCCTCCGGCGCGTCAACCGAAGCGCTGGTCACCGACCTGCGCAAGCTGGAGCCCACCGCGCGGGGGAACTACGGCGTGTCGAGCTCGACCGGTCTCGACCTCCTGGCCGCCGGCAGTCACGAGGCGGCCGCCGGCGTACCCGTTGGCCTGAACTGGGTCGGCTCCGCCGGCGACTTCCGCAGCAGCGACGTGCGCGAGGCGCCGGGCGGCGACGCGCTCACCACCAACCTCGACTACCAACCGAACCCGTTCCTCTGGCCGTCGCACCAGCGGGGCGGCGCGCAAGACATCGGCGTGGCGGCCGCTTGGCGCGCCCTCGACCTCGCGGGCAAGCTCGGCAACCGCGTCAAGCTCGCGATCCTCGACATGGGCTTCCGGCCAGACGCTGACCTGCCGTCGGGCTGGACGGCCATCAGCAACGTGCCGTACGCCGATCCGACGGAGGACGACAACCTCCTCGGCTGTGGCGATAGCGACTGCCCATGGCACGGCACCAACGTCGCCAGCGCCGCCATGGCCGTGGCGGGCAACGGCTTCGGCAGCGCCGGGCCGGCCGGGCCGGTAGCGCAGCCCGTGCTCGTGTACACGCTCTACGACTTCTTCACTTCGATCACCGCCCTGACAGAGGCCAGGGTCGCGGGCGCCCACATCGCCAACATGAGCTACAGCGCCGGCGTGCCCTGGTACCTCGCCTGGTCGGTGCTGCCCTTCGAGGCGACCACCGCCGCCCTCCGCTACTCCGGCATGCTGATGTTCGCGGCGGCGGGCAACGACGGCAAGAACGTCGACGGCACGACCTGCGCCCCTCTGGTGGGGTGTTGGGAGGACACGTGGTACACGCCGTGCGAGAACAACGGCGTCATCTGCGTCGGCGGCCTGCGTGTCAACAGCGTGCAGCGGTCGAGCCACTCCAACTACGGGCACGAGCAGGTCGACATCTACGCCCCCTTCACCTTGTGGGTTGGCCCCGACCCCGATCACCAGGACAACCGGGCGCACGTGGTGAACGGCACGAGCTTCTCCTCGCCCTTCGTGGCCGGCGTGGCCGCCTTGGTCTGGGCGGCCGACCCCGGCCTGAGCGCGGACGACGTCGAGGACATCATCATGCGCACCGCGCACGAGCCCGAGGCCGACGCCGGCAAGCGCGTCAACGCCCTCGCCGCGGTGCTGGAGGCGCTCGGCAACGTCGCCCCCACCTTCGACCTGGCGGGCTCCATGACCGCCCTGCTCAACGTGCCCGCCCAACTCTCCATCACGCCGATCGACATCGAGGACCCGTTCCCGTGCTGCACCGTCACCTGGCGCTCGAACGTCGACGGGGCGCTCGGCACCGGCTGGTCCATCGAACCGGTGTTCACGACGACGGGTCCGCGTACCATCACGGTCACGGCGACCGACTCGGGCGGCGCGTCGACCTCCCGCGCCACCGTCCTGAACGTGGTCAACGAGGCGCCGCAGGTCACGCTCACCTCGCCCGCCGACGGCGCCGAGGTCTACCGCACCGGCCCGGTACTGGTACGGGCTCAGGCAAGCGACCGGAACGAACCGGACGAGGCGCTCGAATGCTCCGGGCTGACCTGGACGAGCAGCGAGCCTGCCGACGCGGACTTCCCGGTGACCGGCTGCGTGGAACAGGTCACGTTCACGACGAACGGCCCGCGCACGCTGACCGTCACGGCCACCGACCCGCAAGGCGCGCAGGACGCCGCCAGCGTCACCGTCACAGTGGTCGACCCGCCGGCCAACTTCCCGCCGCTCGTGCGCATCGAGCACCCCACCCACCACCAGCGCGGCCTCCTCGTGAACGCGCCCATGGCGCTGACAGGCACGGCCGTGGACCCGGAGGGCGCGACCGCGCTCGCTTACCGCTGGACCGTCCAGCTCTTCGACGGGACCGAGATCGAGGTGGGCACGACCGCCGACGCGTCGTGGACGCCGACCGACGACTACACCTTCAACCAGGCCGGCACCTACACGGTCCAGGTGAGGCTATACGTCACGGACCCGGGCGGCGCCGTCGGTGTGGACCGGGTCGAGCTGGAGTGGGTGATCATCCTGTGAGGCCTCGTCGCCTCGCGGGCACATGTGGTCCAGCGCCGCGGTCGGTGCCGGAGGCGGGTGTTACCGTCTTGGGTGGCGCCGGGCCGGGCCTGGCCGGAGGCGCCGGAAGACGGGCGGCAGGACCGGGGCCGAGACCGGCCGCGAGACCCGCCGCCACGCCGGCCTGCAGGCCGGCGCCTGGTCCGGGTCCGCCACAGGACCCGCGTCAGGGCCGGTAACAGGACCGGCGCCCCAGGCAAGGAAGGACTCCACGTGATTGGCGACCTGATCGCGCGCAACGCCGAGTTGAGCCCCATCGAGATCGTGGAGGAACTCGACCGCCACATCGTCGGGCAGAGCAAGGCCAAGCGCATGATGGCCGTGGCCCTACGCAACCATTACCGCCGCAGGCGCCTGCCGCTCGAGGTGCAGGCCGAGGTGACACCCAAGAACATCATGCTCATCGGCCCCACCGGGGTCGGGAAGACCGAGATCGCCAGGCGCCTCGCGAAGCTCGCACGGGCGCCCTTCCTAAAGGTGGAGGCCACGAAGTTCACCGAGGTCGGCTACGTCGGGCGCGACGTCGACTCGATCGTCCGCGACCTCGTCCACGCCGCGGCCGCCATGGTCGAGCGCGAGAAGAAGGAAGCCGTCATGGACCGGGCCCGCCAGGCGGCCGAGGAGCGCCTCCTCGACGTGCTCCTACCCGGCGGCGCTTCTGAGAGCCGCGAGCGCATGCGCGCCCTGCTCAAGGGCGGCGAGCTGGAGGAGCGCACGGTCGAGATCGAGGTCAAGGACGAGCCCCAGGCCGTCATGCCGATGCCGGGCATGGAGGAGGCCGGCCTCAACCTGCAGGAGATGCTCAAGCGCTTCATGCCGGAGCGCACGACGCGCCGCAAGGCGAACGTCAGGGACGCACGGCGCCTCCTGGAGAACCAGGAGGCCGACCGCCTCATCGACCACGACAGCGTGGCGAGCGAGGCCGTCGACAGGGCCGAGAACCTCGGCATCGTGTTCATCGACGAGATCGACAAGATCGCCGGCAACGAGCGCGGCAACGGCGCCGACGTCTCGGGCGAGGGCGTGCAGCGCGACCTCCTCCCGATCGTGGAGGGCACGCAGGTCACGACCCGCTACGGACCGGTGCGCACCGACCACATCCTCTTCATCGCGGCGGGCGCGTTCTCGGTGGCCAAGCCGAGCGACCTCATCCCGGAGTTGCAGGGGCGCTTCCCCATCCGCGTCGAGCTGGAGGAACTGAGCGCCACCGACTTCCAGCGCATCCTCACGCAGCCGCGCTTCGCCCTCACCAAGCAGTACACGGAATTGCTGGCCGTCGACGGCACGCACCTGCGCTTCGAGGAGAGCGGCATCCTGGCGCTCGCCGAGTACGCCGAGAAGGTCAACCGCGAGGTCGAGGACATCGGCGCGCGCCGCCTCCACACCGTCATCGAGACGGTGCTCGAGGACATCGCCTTCGGCACCGACCTCGGCATCGTCAAGATCGACCGGGCGCTCGTCGAGAAGAAGCTCGCCGACATCGTGGAGGACGAGGACCTCAGTCGGTACGTGTTGTGAGGGACGTGACAACCTGCCTGCATCGGTGGTCGACCGGCTTGCTCGGTCGAGCCTTACCGCAGCACGTGCCCCGCGAAGAACTCCCAGATGTAGCGTGACGCGTCAACGTCGAGGTTGACCTCCCCGCCGATCTC
>JBDZVI010000085.1:0-12221 GCA_040255585.1 Deinococcaceae bacterium | reverse complement strand
TTCCGGCTCCACCGCTGCCGGGACCGCGAGTGAGGAACTCGACGCGTTGACCTTCGAGCCGCGTCGTGAACCTGCGATTGCCTTCCTTGTCCGTCCAAGAGTCGTTGACGAGGCGCCCGATGACGAAGACCGCGTCGCCCTTGCGAAGCGCTTCGCACCCTTCCGCCAGGTCGCGCCATACCGTGACGTCGACGAAGGCGGTGCGCTCCTGGTCGTCCCCGCCGCGGCCCTTGAAGCGCTCGTTGACGGCCACGCCGAAGCGCGTCACCGAGGCCCCGGAGGGCGTGGTGCGCAGTTCCGCGTCGCGGGTCAGGTTGCCCACGATGAACACCTGGTTGAGCGCGTCCTTGAGGCGGTGCTGGCCGCGCGCGTCGATGACCGTCGTCTCTCCAGTGCGCACGCCGGCGGTGACGACGTCGACGCGCTGGGCGTTGACGTCGAGGGCGTTGCGCTTCTGGCCGTCCTGGGCGTCCCAGGTGCGGTAGTTGAGACGGCCCTCCACGAACACGTGGGTGCCCTCCTGCAACTGCTCGGCCATCGTCTCGGCCTGGGCGCCGAACAGGGTCACCCTGTGGTACCAGGCCAGTTCGCGGGGTCTGTCGTCCTCCCCCATGACGTGATCGTTGCCGGCCAGGTTCATCTCCAAGATGGCCAACCCGCCCGGGGTGTAGCGCAACTCGGGCCTCTGAACCAGCGTGCCGACCAGAAGAACTGTGTTCATTCCACGTGCCATGGGTGACTCTCCAACCGCTCGTCAACGGATCTCTTGGCTCAGGCAGCGGCGCTGGCCTTGCCCTCTGCCTTCGGTTCCTTCTTCGTCTTCCACTCCGGGCGTTCCCGGACGACCAGGACTCGCATGACGTTATCGCGCTGGCGTAACGCTGCTTCGATGGTCTTGGGGGTTTCGCCGCTCAAGCGTAGGCGATAGATGAGGTAGTAGCCCTCGTTGCCCTTGCGGATCGGGTACGCCAGACGGCGCATGCCCCATTCGTCGAGTTGGAGGACCTCACCTCCCGCGCGCTCCACCTGGAGTGCCACGGCGTCCTTCTCGGCCTGGACCTGCTGTTCGCTCAGGCTGGGGTCGAGGATGACGTTGAGATCGTACTTAGCTGCTTCGTTCGGCATGTGCACCTCCTTCCTTGACGGGTAGAGACACGACGCGGCAGGCCGCTAAAACGGCCCGCGCTCGCCCTACCCAACGTTGGCTCGCCACCACGCGTGCCCGGGCATGCCCGATGCGTTCACGCGGCAAATGCTGATAGTAGCACACGACGGGAGGGCTGCTCCGCCACGGCCTCGGCCAGCCGATCGGCCGGAGCCTCCTGGCGCCGGGGCGCCTTCGATGGCCGGCTTCGGTCGTGTGCCTGCGGCCGGTGGTCTGGTCCCATGTCCCGCCAGGGTGCGTCGGGTGGGTGGCGAGCGTGTCGGCGCTCGCCACCCACTGGTCGGCCCACCCGCCGGTCAGAGCGAGCTGGTCACCGTCGTGTACACCATGTAGGTGCGGGTCATCACACCGGTGTCGGACAGCCCGGTGGCCGTCGAGGTCCCGTCGCTGTAATGCGCGAACTGGCGCGCCGCATACGTGGTTGTCACCCGCATCCCCGCCCGGTAGAGCCTGACCCGCTTGTTGGACGGCACGGTCATCTGAAGCGTCGTCGGCTGCGAGCAGCTCTTGGTGGCGCCCACCGAGAGTCCGAGCGCCGAGGAGACACCCGCTCCGCCGCTGGTCAACGTAGCCTTGCACTGCTCGTCGATGCTCACGGTCTGAAGGAGGGGGGTCGAGGAGCGGTTGGTGAACTCGCGGACGAGGGTGTAGCTGACCTGTGTCGGCTGGCCGGTGGTGGAGCTGACGATGCTCCACGAGCGGCTCACGAGCTTCGGCGGTGGCGACTCCTCCGGCTCCTCCGCCGGCGGACAGTTGTTGCATAGCCCTGCCGTCACCATGCCTAGTTCTGCCCTGTCTAGGGGGATGGCTGCTGCTTGAGCCGACCCGACCGGCATGCTCAAGAGCATGAGGAGCAGGGTGCTGGCGGACCATAGGCTGAGTCGTTTCACGGTTCCTCCGTTGGAAGTGGCTAGGTGCTTCAGGTGGAAGGCGATAGGCGGTATCCACCCCCCTTCCGAGCGGCGGCGCCCAGCAAGCAGATCGTCAGTAGGAAGGTGAGCGCCCCGACCCAGTCGCCGTACCGCAAGTACGGGGTAGAGCCGGGCCCGAGCCTGGCGGTCGCGTGGAGCGCCGTGGCCTCGCCAGATGTAGAGAGCGCCACCAAGCGTCCTGCCGGGTCGACTATGGCGCTGGGTCCGCCGTTGGAGGCGAAGGCCAGCCATGTGCCGACCTCGATCGCGCGCATGCGCGCGACGCGCAGGTGTTGAAGAGGAACGTCGCCGCCGGCCGCGAACGTGTCGTCGGTCATGACGGCCAACAGCTCCGCGCCGGAACGCGCGGCGGCGCGCACCGTGGCCGGGAAGGCGACGTCGTAGCAGATCACCGGGGCGGCCAGGACGCCGCCTAGCTCGACAGGGCCGGGAGTAGCGCCTGGCGCCATACCGGCTTCCGCGAACGGGACCAGGCGGCTCTTGTCTGAGACGTGGATCAGGTCGGAACCGGTGAAGGCGAAGGCGGAGTTGCCGTACGTTCCGGTCGACTCGTCGCGAGAGGCCGCGCCGAGCAGCAGCGGGGGCAGACCGAGCAACGCCGCGCGCGGGTAGCCCCCTGGCCGAGCTACGGAGCCCGCATCCGCAGCGTCGGGCGCATGACTTAGCCGCCCCGGCCAGACCCCTTCCGGCCACACGGCTAGCGCCGGCACCGCCGCGCCGCCCGGACCGGTCAGCGCGGCCATGGCGGCAAGGAGCTCGGCGGCCAAGGCTGCGTCTGCCGCGGCCGCGGCTCGCACGGCGGACGGCAGGTTCGGTTGCACCACGACGATCCTCGTGCCGGCGCCGGGGGCCGTCTGCGCTTCCGCGACCGCTGGCGCGGAGGCCGCCGCCCACCAGATGACGAGCCAGAGGAGCCCAAGACCCGCGACCGGCGGGAGCACGGGCCGCACCCGGCCGAGGAGCGACGACCCACCGAAGCCGACGGACGCCGCCGCCAAGCGGATGGCTTCGAGCAGCGCCAAAGCCAGGGCGTTGGCGAGCAGGACGGCCAGGCCCACCGCCGTCACCGAGCCGACGCGCGCCAGCTGGGCGGCGGGCGTCCCGACCTGGGAGTAGCCGATCACGGCCAGTGCCGGCGCCCATGCCCCCGCCAACCACTCCTGCCGGATAGACAGCTCAGCGCAGCACCAGAGCACGGGCGGGACGAGCCACGCTAGGCGCCGACCAGCCCCACGCAAGCGCGCGATGACGAAAGCCGCCGTGCCGCAGGCCGCTCCGAACGGAAGCGCCGCCGCCACGACCGTTACGAGGTATGCGGGCACGGAGACGCCCAACGCCGCCTCGTAGGCAACGGCGGTGACGCCGGTCGCGGTGAACGCGCCACAGGCCGCCGCGCTCAGGAAGCGGCGGCGCGCCGCCAGGACCCGCACAAGCTGGAAGACGGGCAGGAAGGCGACCCAGGCCAGCGCGGGCGACGCGGCCCACGGCCGAGAGGCGACGGCTAGGAGCGCCACGCCGGCGAGGCAAGTTAGGTACTCGACCGCCCCGATGCCGGCCGGCGCGCCCTTCGCTGATGAGCGGGTCGGCGCCGAAGCCCGTGCGTCGGGTGCCGGTGCGTCGAATGCCGACGCGACGCGCGGTGCGGCGACGCGCGACCGTAGAGCTCGGCGCACCGGCAGGGCGGAAGGAACGAGCGTCACGACGCCGCCTCCGGCAGGAACACGCGGCCGCTGAAGCGGCGCGCGAAGGCTTCCAGCGGGATCACGTAGGCGCCGATGGCCGGGTCGGCGACCGTCACCGTGCCTCGCGTGACCGCGCGCACGGCCACGAGGTGCCCTAGCGGCACCGTGCCGGGGAGGGTCAGGTGAGCGACGAACGGCGTCTGAAGGCCGACCAGGTCCGCCGCCGCGACGCGGTACCAGGCGCCCGAGAACCCGAAGCGGTCCGCGAGGCGGGCGAACTCGCCCAGGCTCAGACCGTCAGGACCGAGTTGCGCCGCGGCCGTCACGGAAGCGAGGTCGAGCACCAGCCCCGACCACGCGGCCAGCGTGGCGACGACGGCGGGCCCGCAGTCGTTGCGCTGCGACTGCATAACGACGGGTACCGACTCCAGGAGGTATGGCGCGGCGTTCCAAACCCGGCTGGCATGAGCTGCGATGGCGATAGGGAGGGCGACGACGGCCGCGGCAGCCAGGCTAGCGACTAACAGCGCGATGGCGCGGCGCGAGCCGGCGCCTCCGAGCGGCGCAAGACGCGCCGAACCGCGCTGCGAGCCGGGCCGCCCGGCGAACGCATTGCGGGTATGGGTGTCTCCGGATGCCGTCCTCCCCATCGCGGGTTCCTCCTTGCGAGGAGGCTAGGGGAACGGCAGTGTGGGCACACCCGCCGAGTTGGCTCGAGCCGTGTCGGTCTAGGCGGTTGTCCGGTCGCGGCTCACGTGACGGCGCCGCGTCTCTGGCCCGGCCGAAGGCGGACCGGCCCTCAGCCGGCGGTGGTCGAGAGGCTCGTCGCCGGGTGCGCGGCCTTGGCGGGCGCTTGTGGAGCGAACCCCAACAGCCTCAGGCCGTTGGTGACGACCAGGATGGTGCCACCCTCGTGCCCGATCACGCCCAGGGGCAGCGGGAGGTGGAAGAAGACGGTGACGACGACCATCATGACCATGATCCCGAGCGCGAAGGCGAGGTTCTGGCGGATGACCATGTTGGCGCGCTTCGCCAGCGCGAACGCTTCCGGGAGCCGCGCCAGGTCGTCCGAGAGCAGCGCGACGTCGGCCGCCTCCAGCGCGGCGTCGCTGCCGGCCACACCCATGGCCACGCCGACGTCGGCGCTGGCCAGCGCAGCGGCGTCGTTGACCCCGTCGCCGACGAACGCCACCTTGCCGCGCTTGGCCAGTTCCACTACCGCCGCTACCTTCTCGTCCGGAAGGAGGTCCGAGCGCACCGAGTCGGCCGCCAGGCCGAGCGTGCGCGCCACACCGTCGGCGACGGTCGCATGGTCGCCGGTGAGCATCGCGAAGCGCTTCACGCCGGCATCGGCGAGGCGCGACAAGGCGCCGGCCGCGCTCGGGCGCACGACGTCCGCCAGGCCGAAGAGGCCGGTGACCCGCGCGGGGTCGCCGAATAGGACCACGGTCTTCCCTTGGCCCTCGAGCCGCGACAGCGCTTGCGAGACCTCGTCCGGCAACTGGATGCCGAGCTCGGCCGCCAGCTTGCGGTTGCCCGCCCAGCGCGGCAGCCCGGCCAGCTTGCCGACGAGGCCCTTGCCGGGCACGGCCACCACGTCCGACGGCGCCGGGCCGACGAGGCCGCGGGCGGTGGCCGCCCGGCAGAGCGCCTTGGCGAGCGGGTGGTCCGACGCGGCCTCGATGGCCGCCGCGGCGGCCAGGGCGTCGTCTTCGCTCGCGCCGAACGCCAGCGCGTCGGTGAGCTGTAGGCGACCCTCCGTGAGGGTGCCCGTCTTGTCGAACGCGACCGTGTCCACGGCGCCGAAGCGCTCGAGGGCCCCGCCGCCCTTGAAGAGCACACCCATGCGGGCTGCGCGCGCCAACGCCGAGAGGACCGCGGCCGGAACGCTGATCACGATGGCGCACGGGCTCGCCACCACGAGGAGGGTCGCCGCCTTGTAGAACGCGGCGCGCGGCTCCGTCCCGAGGAGGAGGAACGCTCCGAGGGCGAGCGCCGTTCCGACGATGACGAGGACGGTGTAGCGCTGGCCGAACCAGTCGCTGAAGCGTTGGCTGGGCGAGCGACTCGCCCTGGCGACGGTGACGAGCTCGATCATGCGCGCCAGCGTGGAGCTGGAGGCGTCCTTCGTAACTCGCAGTTCGACCGCGCCGTAGCCGTTGATGCTGCCTGCGAAGAGGGCATCGCCGACCTCCTTGTCGACGGGCACCGACTCCCCGGTGATGGGCGACTGATCGACGCTCGACGCGCCGCTCTCCAGCACGCCGTCGAGAGGCACGCGCTCACCAGGGCGTACTAGCAGGCGCGCTCCGATGGGCACGGAGTCGGCCGGCACGACGCGCACCTCGCCACCCTCTAGGAGTGTGGCCGTCTCCGGCTTCAACTGCATCAGCGCCGCTACCGCCCCTTTCGTGTTCGTGAACGCGTTGTCCTCGAGCGTTCCGGCGAGGCTGAAGAGGAAGAGGAGCACGGCGCCGTCGCGGGGTTCGCCGACGAGCGCGGCGGCCACGGCCGCGAGCACCATCAGAAGGTCGATGTCGAGCTTGCCTTCGCGCGTCAACTCCGCGATGGCCTCGACGCCGGCCGGCACGCCCCCAGCGAGGAACGCGACGGCGAGGCCCACTGCCGCGATCAGCCCCGGTGCGCCTCCGACGCCGAGGTAGTCGGCGAGCCAACCAGCGGACGGGGCGCCGGACACCCTGCCGATCACCACCGCCAGCACCCCTACCGCCAACCCGAGCCCGGTGAGACCCGTCAGGAAGGCAGCCAGGCGGTTCCGGCCGCGCTCGACCGCCAGCTCGTCCAGGAGCCGCTCGGATGCCGTCCGGCCAGGGGCGGCGGTTCCCCCTTGGGCGCTTGCGTGACCGTTCGCTGGCTTCGGGTGGGTGGGCTCTTGCATGGGACAGGCTAACCCGGAATCGTTCCGATTACAACATGTTCGCCTAGGGCCGCTGCCCACGCTCCAAGCCAGGTCTTCCCTCATCCTCCACCGCGTTACGCTGCGACGATGCCAGGCGGCCGACCCACTCTAGCGAAGGCCTTCCTGACGACGCTCGTCGGTATCGCGCTCGGCGTCCCGACCATCTGGTTCGTCCTTTACCTGGTGTTCGCCGACCGCTGGTGGTGGCTGTTCGTCGCCAACTCCTTGGCACCCGTCCTGTTCATACCGGTGCCGTTCGCCATGCTGGTGGCTTGGTTGTTGCGGCGGAAGCGGCTGGTCGTCGCGGGCCTCTTCCCCGTGGCCATCGCCGCGTACCTGTGGGCTGGCACGTACTTCCCAGCGCGAGCCGACGGCCCAGCCGTGGTCGACCCGCGGGAGACGGTGTCGGTGATGACGTTCAACGTGAAGGCCGGCAATCACGATGCGAGCGAACTGGAAGCCGCCATCCTGGCCGCGGGCGCACAGGTGGTGGCGCTTCAGGAGCTGAACGAGGGCGTCGGGGAGGAACTCGCTGTGCTGCTGGCCGCCACGCACCCTTACGTCGACCTGGCCCCCTGCCCGCCTTGCGGCGATTGGGGGAGCCTCGGGATCTTCTCCGCCTACCCGCTCGAGCCAGTGCCGGCCGACCTCGGCGGCCCGGCGGCGCGCAACCCGCAGGTAGCCGTCGTGCACCATCCGCGTGGCGACCTGCTCGTCGTCAACGTCCATAACCTCTCGACGCCCCGGTTCCCGCAGATCTGGCCGGGTGAGATCGCCCGGGCAGTGGAGTCGAGGGAGGCCGTGGCCGCCGCCCTCGTAGAGCTCGTCAGGGGTGCGAGCGTGCCGGTCATCGCGTTGGGCGACTTCAACACCACCGAGCGCAGCGGCGCCTACCGCATACTCACAGGCGAGTTGCTCGACGCCTGGCGCAAACGCGGCTTCGGGTTCGGCAGCACGTTCAGGGGTGGCGCGCAAGCGGGCGCGAGCGCGAGCGCGCCGGCCGGCGTTCCGGCTGGCGCGCAACCCGGCTCCGCTACCGTGCGAGGTGGAGCCTCGGCCACGAGCGACGCCTCGTCGAGCGGTCTCCTCCCGCGCCCGACCCTGCCGGACTGGCTCCTCAGGATCGACTACGTGTTCCATTCCAAGGGCCTCACTACCCTGTCGGTGAGGGTGATGCCGTGGCGGGCGGCATCCGATCACCGCCCCGTGACCGCCCTGCTGGGTTTCGCCGACTGACCCCATGAACGTTCGCTGAACCAGGCTAACGGCCACGCCTCACGGGGGCGTCCTAACGTGGTGGTCGTCGAGTCCTCGGCGCCGCGCTCAGGCGGGCGACGCGCGGACTCCTTAGGAGGTAGACATGCGCATCGCGCTTCGCAACTTGCTGACGACCGGAGCGGTCATAGCCGCGAGCCTTGGTGGTCTGGCCGGCGCCAGGGGCGCCGACATCGTCCTGCCCGACGGCGACACCTGCAAGATAGTCAGTCGTGACCTCGACCCGAGCCTCGCCAACGGTCGCGTGAGCCATTTCTGCAGCGACGGCGTCGCGCTGGTCGGCGGCCTGCAGCTTGGCGACGGCCTCGGCCTTGTCACGCGCGTCACCTACGACCCGAACGAGCCCCAGAACGTCTTCTCGGATCAGCTCGTCTCCATCGAGGTGCGGGGCGTTACCCTCGAGGACGGCACCGTCTGCCGTGAGGCGGGTCATGGCGCGACCCTCGCCTTCGACGGCGAGCGCGCCAACTTCACGTGCGACGACGACTCCGTCCTCCTCGGCGCCTTCGAGGCGGACGGCGACGACGTGTTCGCCACGCAGGCGACCTTCACGCACGACGATGACGGCTTCCACCTGAGCGGCAAGGAGCGCGTGGCGGTGCAGACGCTCGACGCCAGCAGCCCCATCGCGGACGTCGAGTGGAAGCTCGAGTCGTTCGGCGTCGGCGGCACCCCGGCGCTCGAGGACGCTCCGGCGACGCTCACCATCCTGGCCGGACGAGCCGCTGGCAGGACCGGGTGCAACAGCTACTTCTCGGCGGTGACCTTCGGGTTGGACGGCGCCGTCGCTTTCTCGCAGCCCGGCGCGACCATGATGTACTGCGAGGGCGCGATGGACCAGGAGCAGAACTTCTTCGACGCCCTGGTCGGCATCGACCGTTACGAACTGACCGCCGATGGCAAGCTCGTGCTCAGCGGCAACTCGGGCGAGTTGGTGTTCGGGCACTGAGAGCAGGAGCCGGTGTCCGCTCCCCGAAGGCACCCTAGCCGCACCCGGCGAAGTCACCAAGAAGTAGCCGGCCGCCCGACGAAACGCGGGCGGCCGGCGTGGATCATGAAGCGGAGCGCCTAGGCCGTCAGTACCCCATGGCCGCCCCCTGCGGCCTACGGCTGTCGTTGGCGCCGGACAGTACGCCGGTCGTCAGGTTCCGCAGGATGGCCTCGGCCGACCCCCAGTTGCCGCCCTCCTGGATGACGTGGCCCATCGCCTCGAGGATGGCGCGCGTGTCGGCGGAGAGCGCGAACTTCTCGACGTACAGCACGTCGGGCAACCACTGGTGGTGGATGCGCGGCGCGTCGATGGCTTCCTGCACGTCCATGCCGTGGTCGATCACGTTCATGATCGACTCGAGCGTGATGGTGATGATGCGCGAACCGCCCGGGCTGCCGGTAACCATGAAGATGTCGCCGTCCTTGGTGATCACCGTCGGCGACATGGAGGAGAGTGGTGTCTTGCCCGGTGCCACCTCGTTCGCTTCGCCCTGCACGAGCCCGTACGCGTTCGGGACCCCGGGCTTCACGGTGAAGTCGTCGAGCTCGTTGTTGAGGAGGAAGCCCGTATCGCCGGCGATCTTCTTGACGCCGAAGCTCAGGTTGAGCGTGTACGTGACGGCGACGGCGTTACCCTGCGCGTCGACGATGGAGTAGTGGTTAGTGTTCGTGCCCTCGTGAGGCGGTGTGCCGGGCATCACGTCGCTGGACGGCGTGGCGCGGTTGCCGACGATCTGCGCGCGGATCTGCGCCGCGTAGTCCTTGGACAGGAGCCGGTCGAGCGGGTTCTCGACGAACTCGGGGTCGCCGAGGTAGGTGTTGCGGTCGACGTAGGCGTGGCGCATCGCCTCGGTCATGTAGTGCACCGTCTGCGCCGAGTTGAAGCCCAGGTAGCTAATCGGGTAGCCCTCGAGGATGTTGAGGATCTCGCAGATGATGGTGCCGCCGGAGCTTGGCGGCGGCGAGGAGATCACGTGGTAGCCGCGGTAGTCGCAAGTGACGGGCTCGTACTCGGCGACCGCGTAGTTCTCGAAGTCCTCCTTGCTCAGGATGCCGCCGTTGGCCTCGCTGGCCGCCACGACAGCGTCGGCGATCGAGCCTTTGTAGAAGGCGTCCGGCCCGTTGTCTGAGATGAGTTGCAGGGTGTTGGCGAGCTGCGTCTGAACGATGGTGTCGCCGACCTGGTAATGCTCGCCGTCCTTGAGGAAGATGGCGGCCACGTTCTCCTCGGCGCGGAACGCGGGCAGGGGCACGGTGAGGATGTCGTCACCGGGCACGAGCTCGAAGCCGTCGCGCGCCAACGCGATGGCCGGCGCCATGAGGGCCTCGCGGCTCATCGTCCCGTACTTCTCGCGGGCGTAATCGAGCCCCATCACGGTGCCGGGGACGCCGATGCCAAGCCATGAGTTCGTGCTGGCTCCCGGGATGACGTCGCCGTTCTCGTCGAGGTACATGTCCACGGTCGCGTTGAGGCTCGCCTTCTCGCGGAAGTTGATGAAGATGTCCTGGCCGTCCGCCAGGTGCACGAGCATGAAGCCGCCGCCGCCGATGTTGCCGGAACTCGGCAGGGTCACAGCGAGGGCGTAACCGACGGCCACCGCGGCGTCGACGGCGTTGCCGCCTTGCTGCAGCACGTCGAGTCCTACCTGGCTTGCGAGGTGCTGCGCGGTGACGACCATCCCGTTCTGGGCTTGAACCGGAGCTGGCGACTTGGCCAACGCCGGGCAGGCCGCGAACGCCGCGAGCAGTCCGAGCGTTATCAAGAGACGCTTGGGCCGGTGTTGCATACTGCACCACTTCCCTTCCGAGCTTGGGTACTCGTTGCTGAATGTAACCCCTCAACTTGGTGTCATGTCGGACCTATGCCTCCACGAGTACTCGCGGACTGGCGGCGGGGGCCGGCGTAGGCGGCCCAACTCCGCCAGGCACGCTGTTGCCGCATGCCATGATGGTGCGGATATGACGCCCGACCACCACGGCGCCCCGCCCGCCGCCAAGAACGGCCATGGGAACGGGGGCAGCGCGCAGCAGCCGGGCGACGGCAACGAGCTCAACCCCCGCCAACGCCCCGCCACGCCGACCGAGCTAGCCACCGCCATCCACTCGACACCACACAAGATGGTCATGGCGTTCGCGGGCGCCGGCGCGCAGGCCTTGGCTTGGCTCCACGGCGTCGGCGGCTCCAGCCGCACCATCCTCAGCGCGGTGGATGTCTACAACGAGGAGAGCATGCGCGACTGGGTGGGCTTCATGCCCGCCCGCTTCACCTCGCGGCGCGTGGCGCGCGCCATGGCCAGGCGCGCCTACCAACAGGCGAAACGCTACGCCAAGGCCCCCGACGCCGTCTTCGGCCTCGGCAGCACGGCGACCATCGCCACCGACCGCGCCAAGCGCGGCGAGCACCGCGTCGCGGCCGCCGTCCAGGATGCGTTCGGGATGACGACATACTCCCTCACGATCGAGAAGGACGCGCGTGACCGCACCGGTGAGGAGGAGCTCGTCTCGCTGCTCCTGTTGCGCGCCGCCGCCGAGGCCTGCGGGGTGTTGGCCAGGCCGGAACTGCCCCTCACGGCTTCCGAGCGCCTCGAGATCGAGTTCCAGCCGAGCGAGCTGATCGCCGCCGTCGAGCGTGGCGAGCGGGAGGCGGCGCTCGTGCGGCCGGATGGGGCGGTAGTCGCCCTTCCCCGCGTCGGCGCGCAGCGCTGGGCAGTCCTCTCCGGCGCCTTCAACCCGGCCCACGAGGGTCATCTGGCCTTGGCGCAGGCGGCTGGCGAGCACGTCGGACTCCCGCCGCTGTTCGAGCTCCCGCTCTTCAACGCCGAGAAGGCGCCCATCGGGCTCTTCGAGGCGCGTCTCAGGGCCCAGCAGTTCGCCGGCCGGGGGTCGCTCGCCCTCACCCGGGCCGCCCTCTTCGTCGAGAAGGCGGCGCTCTTCCCCGGCAGCGTGTTCGTGGTCGGCGTCGACACCGCCGAGCGGATCCTGGAGCCCCGGTTCTACGGCGGGTCGGAGGCGGCCATGCGCGCGGCGCTCGAGGCGGTCGGCGCGCACGCCTGTCGGTTCCTGGTGGCGGGGCGGTTGGACGAGGCCGAAGGGTACAAGACGCTGAGGCGCCTCAAGGTGCCGCCGGAGCTCGCGGGCCTGTTCGAGGAGTTGCCCGAGCGGAGCTTCAGGCATGACGTGAGCAGCAGCGAGATCCGGGCGGGGTGGGCCGGGCGGGTGTAAGCGGGTCCCGCCCCCAGGCGCCCTCCGTGAAAATC
>JBDZVI010000010.1:34149-55916 GCA_040255585.1 Deinococcaceae bacterium | reverse complement strand
GCGAAGTAATGCATCAGACCTCCACTAACGTGAAACGAGAAGTGCTTCGTTCGTCGGACGGCCCCACCCCCGCCCGACGGGGCCGCTCGGGCCGGCTGCTAGATGCGCTCCAGCATCGAGAGGTACTCGCCCGGGAACTCGTGCTTGCGGGCGCCGACCAGCATGTGGTCGCGGTACTCGTCCGATGGCGTGCTGGAGCCGATAGGGTGCTTGATGACGTACGCGACGGCGTCGTGCTCCTCGCCATGGCTGTCGACCACGCGGAACGTCTGTCCCGTGTAGCGTCCCTCCGCCACTCTCGACAGCCTCTCGGCCGTGCTCACCTCCTCTTCCGTCAGGTCGAACATCAGCCCGTGGACGACATCGCCCGGCGACGGCTCCATATGGCAGCCGCTACCGCGCTCCGTCTTGTCGGAATCCTCGACGAAGGTGGTGAAGACCAACCGGTGATCAGGCAGCCTCACGCGGTCGAGCATCTTGGCGTTCGGCATGGAACGCCGCACACGCTCGTCGTCGATCCACTCGCAGTACATGAACACCTTCATCCATGACACCTCGTTTCCTTAAGCGAGCTCAGGTAAGTAATGTATACGAATCGTACACGGGCTCGTATGCGAAGTCAATCGCGCTTGAAAACCTAGAGCCGTTGGCAAGACAGAGGCACTCCTCCGCCACGCGCCCACCGCCTACGGTCCGGACGATCCCGCCGTGCGCGATCGCGGCACGGATCGAACCGGCGCCAGCCACCGCCTGCGATAGCGCGGCCTTGTCGCTTAGGGGGGCGTTAATCTGTCTTTAATCTTCTTGGACCTATACTCTCACCCGGGGATAACGGAGGATAGCGATGACTCGTCGTGTCGTCTTCGGGTTCGTCCTGTTTCTTGCGGTGCTCACCGTGTCAGCCTGTCGCCCGGGCGGGGGCACGCCCGATCCGGGGGCGCTCCGCGAATTGACGGTGGCGGTCTCGCTACCGACGGGCGTCAGCGCTGGCACTGCGGCTGTAGCCACACCGTACGGCGTGAACCCCTTGACCGGCGGCACGGGGAAGGCGGTCGTCACCGGAGCCGGAGCGACCCTCGCTACGGTGCAACGCGGTAGCGACACGCTCCTCATAGGGTTCGTGTCGGACGAGCGCGCCACCCTGAGCGTGCGCACCACCGCGGAGGCCCTCGCCTTCTACGCCCTCCAAGGCCAGTTCCTCGAACCGGCCATGCAGGCTAGCCTCCTCGATTTCTTGTCCAAGAGCGCCGCCATCGAACCGGTGGCCGCCTTGGTCCAGGCAGCCGTTCTCGACGACCCGCCCAGGGTAAGTGCCAGCGATCCGGGCATCGACGCCGCCCTGGCAGACATGGTCGCCTCCTTCTCCTCCACACCCGTCGATGTCGGGATCGACCTGAGCCCGGCCAACCTGACCATCTCCCCCGACTACCAGGCGAGCGGCCTCTACGTGCGCGAGACCGCGCCCCTCAGCGACGCCGCCAACGTATACAACTCCTTCAGGCGGCCGGTGTTCGTCTATGTCGACCGGGTGAGCCCCGAGTCGGGCTCCGTGACGAGCTTCCCGCTGGAGGGCGCCGCCATCGAGGAACCGTCCACCGCGGCCACGTTCCAAGGGCTGACCGGCTTCGCCAAGGGCGACGTGCCACGCAGCGCGATCAAGTCGGACGACATCGCCCTGCCCGGTGAAGAGGGTAAGACGACCATCTATACCGTCACGGTCGTAGGTCCGGGCGGCGACACGCTTCCCAGCACCATCCCGAGCGCTCAAGCCGACAAGGCCAAGGAACTCGCCATGCGCACCGCCATCGAGCGCTTCCTCGCGCCCACCATCGCGAGCGCCCTCGAGGCCGGCGCCAAGCAGCGCACCGCCGACGAGCTCGGCCCGATCCTTCAAGGCCTCTCGCCCACCACGGTCCAACAGATCGAAGCGGGTGACTTCGCTCAGGGCATCGACGACGCCTTCACCGACCTCTTCAGCTCCAGCGCCCTGCCGACGACCGTGGAGCGCGTGCTCACCGTGTACTACCCGAACGTGCGCACGCGCGACAGCCTCCAGAACATGCGCGAGCGCCTCACCCGCAACCTCAGGCTCCTCCTAGGCGCCACGGCCAAGAGCGTCAGCACCAACGGCGGCGGGATCATCGGCACGATCACACGGTCCAAGCGCGTCGAGGTGTTCAAGGTCCTCAGCCGGCCCGCGAGCATCCGTCTGACCCCCGAGGAGTCGACCATCGGCTTCGGCGGCGAGGTGGCGCTCACGGCGTCGATCCACTTGCCCGAGGGTGTCGACCCGTCGACCATCCACTACCGCTACTCGCTCACCGGCGTGCAGGCCGGCTACGCGACCGACGGGGGCACCGACAAGGCGTTCCCGTTCACGACGAGTAGCCTCAACATCACGTACAAGCACCGCGCCACGATAAACATCGTCTACGGCACCGACACCGTTACGATCGAGGCCCTACAGAACGTCAACGGCACGGAGTCGGTCGTTGCCAAGGGCTCTGCCAGCATCACCGTCAAGGAGAGCACCATCACGCTCACGCCCAAGAGCACCGATCTCGGCTTCGGCGAGCAGGTCACGCTCACCGCCACCGTCGATCCAAAGCCTGAGAACGGCACGCTCGGCTACGTCTTCGTCACGTACGGCAAGAGCACTTTCGTGGGCGGCGCGCAGACGAGTGTCGGGCCCTCGGACACCGTGACGTTCCGGGAATCCGACACGGAGGACGGGGCGGTGCAGCCGGTCACCGTGACGGTCGTCGTGGACAACGACGGCACGCAGACGATCCTCGGTGAGGCTAGGGCAAGCGTCAAGTACGTCGAGAGGAACGACTACATCCTCGCGGGCAACGCCGCCGGTACCAGCACCTTCGGCGTCGACGACGGGCTGCAGGTCAGCCTGAACGGCGAGGTCATCTACGACGATGGCGGCTCGCTCTCCGGTAACCGCGGGCCCATCACGTTCACCGCCAAGAAGGGCGACACCCTCAAGTTCGTGGTGCGCGACACCTACGGCCACTGCAGCGGCCTACAGACCATCTACCTCGTGAAGGGCACTCTAGCCACCGTGGCCGACCCCGGGTTCGACCTCGGCTGCGGGCGACCGAGCGGCGACCAGGGGATCGTGCATACGCTCGAGTTCACGATCCCGTTCTGAGGTCCTCTGGCCAACGAGGTTCGCCGCCTCTGAGGTAAGCCTTTCCGAGATCCTTGCGCTCGATACCAGGGTCCCCGCCGACAGTGGCGGGGACCTACCCGGTTTAAGGCTGGGTTAAACACGCCGGGGTCAGACTGGCGCAAACGACGATCCATTGCAGTCGTCAGTGCCGTTGGAGGCCCGAGATGCGCCGCCGTCCCCTCAGCCAGCTAACCCCCCACCTGCTCGCTCTCTCGCTGCTGGTCGTGGTCATCGCCGCGTGCGGGACTCCGACTACGCCCCCGCGCGGGGGCGAACCGCAGTGCACCGACCCCGCCTCGCTCGTAACGATCCCGGACGAGAACCTGCGCGCCAGCATCACGACAGCCGTGCGCCGCGATACGGGCGGGAGCGAGGACCTAACCTGCGCGAACCTCGCGATGGTGAAGCAGCTGAACATCCGGGGCGCGACGCTCGGCTCGCTCGAGGGGATCCAGCACCTCGTCAACGTCACGCGGCTGAGCTTCGACAACAGCCCCTTCCCCGCGTCCCACGCGACGAAGCTCGAGGCCCTGACGAAGGTCAAGGACCTGACGTTCTGGGAAGTGCCTCTGGACACGCTCGCGTTCGCTTCCAAGATGAAGGAGCTCGAGACGCTGTCGCTCGACCAGACGAAGGTAACCAGCCTTGAGCCGCTGCGGGGCCTGCCGCTCCTCAGGAGCATCGCGGCGGACCATGGCCTGATCACCAACCTGGACGCGATCGGCAGTCTGCCGTCCCTCACGTTCTTCCGCTCCCTAGGGAACCCGGTGACGAGCCTAGGTCAGCTAGTGCAGTCGCCATCGCTCACCAACCTGGAGATCGAGAACAGTCAGTTGACGAGCCTCAGCGGCATAACGCAGGTCAAGACCCTGCGCGTGCTGCGCGTGAACGGCGCCAAGCTCACGAGCGTGCCGGACCTCAGCTCCATGACGAGCCTCGAGGAGGTCTACTTCGCCCGCAACCAGCTCACCGCCGTGCCGGTCCTGCCGGCCGTGAACCTGGGCGTGCTCGTACTCAGCTACAACCAGTTGACCAACCTGAACGGCATAGCTCGGAGCCCCAAGATCGCGAAGCTCCTCCTCGACAACAACCAGCTCACCGACCTGCTGCCGCTCACCGACCTAGCCGATGGCATCGAGAACCTCGACCTCGCCAACAACTTCATCTGGGAGCTGGGGCCTCTGACCGTGAACCCCAACATGTTCGCGCCCGGCGCCTGGCTGTACCTGCGGCTGAACTGCCTCGGCCTCAACGGGGCGTTACCCTACCTCTACCCCAGCAACAACGACGCGATCTACACGTTGCAAGCGCGCGGCGTGAACTTCAATTACACGCCTTTCCAGGACGAGGACCTGTGCGACGCCGTGATGGCGCCGTAGGGCCTATAGGGGACGCCTCGTACCGGCTCGTCGCTAGAGGGGCCGCCCGAACACCTGGGTCCAGTAGTAACCGGCCTCGCCCACGCCGAACTCGGTGAAGTTCGGGTTCATGATGTTGACGCAGTGGCCCGTGCTGCTCAGCCACGCGGCCATGACTTCCTCAACGCTCCTCTGGTTCCAAGCCACGTTCTCGCCCCACCAGGTGGCCTGGTAGCCCGTCGCGGCGATGCGCATGTCCGGAGTGCTGCCGTCCGATCCGACGTGGGACATGGTCTCGTGCGCGTACATGTCGTCGCTGTGGCCCTGCGCCGCCTCGGTGAGGAGGTCGTTGAGCTGCAACTTGCCGACCGGCGGAGCCACGGTGCCGCCACACGTAGTGCCCTCCGTCCTCACGTCGTTGACCGCAGCCAACATCGCCTCCGCCATCTTCGGCTTACCTGGATCCGGATCCTTATCGCCCTTGGGGGGCGTCGTCGTCGCGCAACTCGCCAACAGACACACGAACCCGAGTATCAGCAGCACCTTCGGAACCGTTCGCATGCGCGAATAGTACTCGCGGCCAGGGCGGTCCGCCGGGCGGATCGCACATAACCGGCAAGATCGGTCGGGAGACACTTCGGACGTGGCGCGTTCAAGCACCAGTTAAGCGTGAAGCAGGGGCGCACCGTTCGGCGCTATCTGGGCCGCGCGAAGGTCTGCGTCCAGTAGTAGCCGGCCTCGCCGGCACCGAACTCGGTGAAGCCCGGGTTCATGATGTTCTTGCAGTGCCCGGCGCTGCCCATCCACCCGGTCATGACCTGCTCGACGCTCCGGTAACCCGCCGCCACGTTCTCGCCCCACGTGCTCCACTTGTAGCCGGTGCGCGAGATGCGCTCGCCGGGGTTGCTGCCGTCCGAGCCCGTGTGCGACATCGTCTTCGTGGCCAGCATGTCTTCGCTGTGGGCCTGCGCCGCCTGCACCAGCAGGGGGCTGAGCGCGAGAGGAGCCGCCGGCGCCTGCCAGACGCCGTCACACGTGGCGCCGGTGGTGCGGACGCCGTTCACCGCGGCAAGCAACCGGCTCGCGGTAGTAGACGGCACCGGATCCGGCTCGGGCTCGGGGTCGGGCCCAGGGTCTGGTTCGGGCTCAGGCTCCGGTTCGGGCTCAGGCTCGGGCACCGGCTCTGGCTCGGGCTGCGGCTCGCCAGGGCCAGGGTCGGTTGGAGCGCCAGGGTCGGCGGGGTCGGTCGGAGCGCCGGGGTTCGCCACGTTGACGTTGCGGTCGAGCGTGTCGCACGCGATCAGGAGCCAAGCCACGCCGAAGACGAGCAAGAGACCACGGGCGGATTTCACGTTCGAATGGTAGGCGGCCGACCGGTCAAGAGCTATGCGATTCGCCCGTCCAGCCTGGCGCCTCACCCGTCCAGCCCGGCGCTTCGCTCGGCCGCAGCATTACGCCTACGCGCGACCGCGAGCCACGTGGCAGCGACCAGCGATAGCATGACCGCATGCCCGTCGAACCGCTGAACCTCGACCTCAAGACGATGCTCGAGGAGCTGATCCCGTTCAACAAGCTGCTTGGCGTGCGGCTCGTGTCCACCGACGCCGCGGCCGGTAGGTTGGTCATGAAGCTGCCGCTGCGCGCGGAGCTCATCGGCAACGCCTACCGCGGCATGGTCCACGGCGGGGCCGTATCCGCGCTCATCGACGCGGCCGCGGGCGGCGCGGCGGCGCTACAGCTTCCCGACTTGCAGGAGGCTCTCGCCGTCGCCACCATCGACATGCGCGTCGACTACCTCGAACCGGGCCGCGGCGAGTTCCTCACGGCCGAGGCACAGGTCGTGCGGTGCGGGCGGCGCGTGATCGTCATCCGCATCGACGTGAGCGATCCCAACGGCACGCTCGTTGCCATCGGGACGGCTACTTTCAGCCGGCCAACTCCCCCACGACCCGCCTTAGGACCCGCATGACCGCATGCACGCTCCAGAGGTCGACCCACTCGTCCAGCTGATGGATGCCCCCGCCCGTCGGCCCGAACAGCACGGTCGGGATGCCGGCCTCGGCGATCAACGCGGCGTCGGTCCAGTACGGCGCGCCGATCCTGGGCGGCGCGGTGCCCGTCTCGGCCTCGATGGCCACGCTGAGCAGCTCCAACACCTCGGCGCCGGGCGCGACCTCGAACGGCGAGCGCGCCAGGACCTGGCGGACGGTCGGCTTCACGGCCGGGTCCGCGGCGACCAACCCCGCTAGCAACGCCTCCATCTCGGCGAGCGTCGAGGCGGCGGTCTCACCCGGGAGGGTGCGTCTCTCGATGGTTGCTGTCGCCAGGCTCGGAGTGGTGAACAGTTCCTGGCCGCCCGAAGCCAGCACCGCCTGCAGCGAGCCGTGCGCGAGCAGCTGGTGAGGAGGACGGCGGCGCAACTCCTCGTCGTGGCGCTCCACCGCCGCAAGCAGCCTGCCGAGGTGCGTTAGCGCGTTCACGCCCTCCGCCGGCTTGGACGTGTGCGACTCCTTGCCCTCGAGCTCGACCTCGAACAGCGCGAAGCCGCGGTGCGCCACGTGCAGTTCCAGGCTCGTGACCTCGGTGACGATGGCGGCATCGAACCTAGACGTGCGCGCCAGGTGCGCTAGGGCCTCGCGTGTGCCGATGCTGTCGTGCTCCTCGTCGGCAACGCACATGAGGACGACGTCGCCCGCGAGGCCGCGCGCGGCAGCGTCGGCCACCAACAGCATGCATACGGCCAGGCTCGCCTTCATGTCGATGGCGCCCCGACCGTACATGCGGCCGCCCTCCACGCGCGGCTCGAACGGGGACGCCATGCCCTTCACACCAACCGTATCCAGGTGAGCGTAGAGCAGGACGTTGCGGCCGCCGCCAGTGCCGCGGGCCGTGATGATCACGCTTGGGCGACCGGGGGCGTAGGACTCGAGCCACTCGACTTGCAGACCGCGGTCTTCGCACCACTTGGAGACGAAGCGGGCCAAGTCGGTTTCGCCGGAGTGGTCGGGGTCTAGGGAGGGGTTGACGGAGTCGATGCGGACGAGATCCGCGATCAGAGTTTCCAGGTTGGCATGGAGGTCGAGTGACATCGTCAGGTTCCTCTCTGGCCGCGGAGACGGGCTGCACCAAGGTAACGCCTGGCCGGCAACGGCACGGCCTCATGCGATCTAGAACCGGTGCCCGCATCCAGCGGTCCGCCTTACCAGCCATCCCATCCGGGTGTCATCGACCTCGAAGTCCTCGCGACCATCCCTGCTAGGTTTCCGGCGCGAACCAGGGGTAGGCTGGCAGGAAAGCCCAGTGAGCACCACGTTTGGTTCATTTGGACCCACGGAGGTTCGTCGTCGAATGATCCCAGTCGTCGCTAGCACGTTCAGGAAGTCCTTCAACCGACTGACGGACGACGAGCGGAAACTCGTTAGCTCCACGGTCATGGAGCTGCACCTGGGCATTACGACACCCGGCCAGAACCGCGAGAAGCTTGGTGGCGCCGACCAGAGCATGTACTCCATGCGGGTCAACGACGACATCCGCATGATCCTCAACTTCCAGGGCCAGTACGCCGTCATCTGTTACGTCGACCACCATGACGCCGCCTACCAGTGGGCGAAAGGTCGCAAGCTGGAGATCAACGAGGACACGGGCGCCGTCCAGTTCGTGGTCATAGACGAACAGGTGATCGAGGTGGTCAGGACGAAGCTCGTCGAGCAGGAGCCTGAGACAGTAGACGCACGTCATAGCCGTCGCCCCTTCGCGGACCTACCCTCCTCCTACCTCGGCCAGCTCGGAGTCCCGAAACAGTGGCGCACCCTTGTGCGCGAAGCCTCGGAAGAGACCTTCCTCGGCGAGCTTGGCAGACACTTGCCCGAAGAGGCACGCGAGAACCTCCTCAGCATCGCAGCAGGCGTCAAACCGCAACTTTCCGCCAAGATCGCCGGCCGCGATCCGTTCCAACACCCGGACGCCAAGCGCCAGTTCAAGATCATGAATGTCGACGACGACGCCCTGCGCCTCGCCCTCTTCGAGCCTTGGGAGGACTGGGAGGTCTTCCTGCACCCGACCCAGCAGGACGCGGTCGACCGGAGACACAGCGGCCCAGCTCGCGTGAGCGGCGGCCCCGGGACGGGCAAGACCGTCGTCGCAGTACACCGCGCCGCACGCCTCGCTCGCTACGGACGAGGGCGAGTGCTACTCACCTCCTTCTCGAAGACCCTGGCCGAGCGCTTGCAGGAGCAGGTCAACTCGCTACTGCGCGTAGAACCGGACGCGCTTGCCCGGATCGATGTCGTCCACCTACACCAAGTGGCCGTGCGTTGGTACAACGAGCACGCCAAGCGGCCGTTCCAGGCGCCGCAGGGCCGCCGACTCGAGGAACTCTTGGGGCGAGCATGGAACGAAGCGAAGGGCGGCGGTCAGACCCTAGCTTTCGCGGAGGCCGAGTGGGACATGGTCATGGACCCACAGGGCATCCGCGACCTGGACACCTACAAGGTCGTTGAACGCACCACCCGCGGCACTCCACTCTCACCTCAGGCACGCGAGAAGCTCTGGCCCGTGTTTGCCCGGCTCCACGGGCTCCTCGAGGATGAGGGTCTGCTTACATGGTCGGCAGTGTGCTGGAGGGTGGCCAGTTCCCTGGCCGACCCTACCGAGCGCCCGTACTCTCACGTCGTCGCCGACGAGGTCCAAGACTTCGGACCCGCCGAACTCAGCCTCCTCCGTGCCCTGGCACCTGAAGGCCCCGACGACGTGTTCCTCGCCGGTGACGGCTACCAACGTATCTTCAAACCGCGCTCGACCTTCGTGGGCACAGGCCTCGAGGTGCGCGGGAGATCCAGTGTGCTGCGCCTCAACTACCGCACTACGGAGGAGATCCGCAAAGCGGCGGACAGGCTCGTATCACGTAGGTCTACCGCGAGCGACCCCGAGGGGGAGCCGGGCGCGCTCTCCCTGATGAGCGGGCCGAAGCCTGCTTACATGATGCTCGACACCGTCACGAGCGAACGCTCGACCGTGGCGGGGTGGATAAAGAACCTCGTATCCAACGGCTACAGACCTAGTGAGATCGCGGTGCTGGCGCGCACGAAGGAACTGATCGAGGACCGCGTCAAGCCGGCCGTGCGGGCCGCCAACTGCAACTTCACCGAACTCGACAACGCCGGTAAGAACGGCGACACCGGTGTCGCCATCGGAACCATGCACCGCAGCAAGGGCATGCAGTTCAGAGCGGTGATCGTGATGGGCGTAGAGGAAGGCATGCTGCCGCTCGAGAAGGTGCTGAAGCGGCACACGGACGAGCCGGCTCGGCACGCGTTCCTCGAACAAGAACGGAACCTGCTGTACGTGGCTTGCACCAGGGTCCGGGAGAGGCTGCTTGTGACCGGCGTCGGGAAGCCCTCGCCGTTCGCGGCCGCCATATTCGCTCAGAACCGCGCGCCAGGGGGTGCCGCGCAGCGCTGATCGCTTCAGCGATCGGCACACCGCGCGGGCAAGCTGACGAGCGCCTTGACCGTCTCACAGGTCCAGCACGAGCCTCAGACCCGCGTCGATCTCGGCAAGGAGGTCGAACCCGACCTGGCCGACACGCTCGACCAAGTGATCGCGGTCCAGTGTCACTACTTGCGACACGTTCGCCACCGAGTCCTTTGGAAGACCAGATCGACCGTTCTCAACCAACACGTTGCCAGGAGCAGCGAGCAAGGCAAGGTTCGAGGTAAGGATCACGCATAGTACGGTGTGAATCCGACTCTGGTTGAACGCATCGGACTGAACTATCAGGACGGGGCGTCGAAACCCAGGACCCCAACCCCGGGGGTGCCCCAGATCTGCCCACCAGACCTCACCGCGATGAACTACCAATCGTCCGTACGCACACTGAAGGCTTGTGCTTCACGTAGGTCGGCTTCCAACCCGGTCCGGCCCACCTCACCTCTCCACAGCCACATAGACCCCAAGCCCAACGAGCGCCGTCCCCGTCCCGTACCGCTGAGCGATCCGCACGGCCCGGTTCCGCCTCATGAGCACGCTCAACGGGCTGGCGCCAAGCACGACGAGCAGGTCCACCCCGCTGGTGAGCAGAGTCGTGATGGACCCAAGCAGCACGAACTGCCAGAACACCCCACCTCCAGGGTGCACGAACTGCGGGATGAACGCGAGGAAGAAGAGCGCCGTCTTGGGGTTCAAGATCTCGGCGATGATGCCCTGCCTGAGCGCCCCACCAGAGGGCGCCCGAGCAACGTCGGCGGTCGAGAACCCCGACCCGCCGAGCAACGTCTTGATCCCTAGGTAGACGAGGTAGGCAGCGCCCAACCACTTCACGACGGCGAACGCGAGGGCCGACGTCGCGAGTATCGCGGAGACCCCGAGCGCGGCCGCGAACGTATGCACGAGGCCGGCGATGCCGGTCCCGACTGTCGAGAGCAACCCTTCACGCCGGCCACCTCGCAGGGTGCGGGTGAGCACGTAGAACATCCCCGGTCCGGGGATGATCGCCAGCGTGACCGCTGCCGTTAGGAACACCCAGAACGTCGTCAGGTCGAACATGCGCGCCTCCGTTCGCGGCGCCACGCTACCACCCGACTCGTAAGGCCGCGAGGCGCACCAACGGATCTCCGGTCCGTAGGTCGTACACTCCTCACATGTACGTGCCGCCGCATAACCGCGAAGAGCGCCCCGAGGTCATGCATCAGCTCATCCGCACGCGGCCGCTCGGGCTGCTCATCAGCGTCGGCAACAACGGACCCGTGGCCAACCCGATCCCGTTCGTCCTGCACGCGGAAGGCGCCTCGCTCGGCACGCTCGAGTGCCACCTCGCGCGCGCCAACCCGCAGTGGCGCGACCTGCAGACCGCCACCGACTGCCTCATAGTCTTCCAGGGCCCACAGGCGTACGTCACGCCGTCGTGGTACCCAGCCAAGCGCGAGCACGGCAAAGTGGTGCCGACGTGGAACTACGTGATCGTGCAGGTGCGCGGGCGTCCGACCATCATCGAGGACCGCGTCTGGCTGCGGCGGCACTTGGAAGAGCTCGTCGACCAGAACGAGGAGCCGTTCGACGAGCCGTGGCGCATGACCGACGCACCCGAGGAGTACCTCGCCGCCCAGATGAAGGGCATCGTGGGCTTGAGCATCGAGGTGACCGAGTTGGTCGGTAAGTGGAAGCTGAGCCAGAACCGCAGCGTGGCCGACCAGCAGGGCACTGCGCTGGGACTGCTAGCACGCGGCGGCAGCCACGCCGACGTCGGCGACATGATGGCTGACATGCTGGAAGTTAAAGGCTGTCCGGTGCGACACTGAGTCCGGTCGCCGCTACAGATCCCCGATGCTGCGATACACGATGCTGCGATGCCCGACCCTTACTACCAGCACTAGCAGCTTCTGACCGTCGATAGCGTAAACGATGCGGTAGTCACCGATTCTGACGCGCCAGAACTCGGAGGACACCGCCAGCCTGCGCGCGCTGGAGGGCCGGGGCTCCTTCTTCAGTAGCTCGGCAGCCTTGATGATCCTCTGCTGCGCCGAGCGATCTAGTCTCGTCTCACAACCGCGCTTGGACACCGCCAACCGGCGCCTCTAGGTCGGCACCCCGAGAGCTTCCACCAGCCCCATCGCCTCCTGCGACCGCGCACTCCTGGCAACGACGAACGCCTCGAGGGTGTCGAGGCCGCGCCGCATGTGCTCCTCGACCTCGCGCAGCATGGCGTCAAGGTCGTCGCCCTTGGCGAGGGCCACGTACGTGTCGTGCGCCTCGGGCAGGGCGCCTTTGCGGTGGTGGGCCTCGTGGTGCAGCGTGAAGTAGAAGTGGACGCGTCTTCGCAGCAGGTTCCACGAGTCGATGAGGCTGCGGTGCTTAGAGAACTCGTACACGAGGCCGTGGAGGTCCATCTCGCGCGTGATGGCCTGCTGCTGGTCGCCGGAGTAGATGGCGTAGGCCAGCGCCCGGTGCCGCGAGTCGAGCATCCGGTAGAACTCGGGCGTTCGCTTGTCCCACACGATCTTGAAGGCGAACGACTCGAGGAGGGTGCGGAAGGAGTAGATCTCCTGGATGTCCTCGAGGGAGAGCGACCTGACGACCGCCCCGGTGAAGGGGGCCTGGTCGACCAGGCCCTCCTCCACCAGCTGCCGGATGGCCTCCCGCAGCGGACCCCGGCTCACGCCGAGCTGGTCGGCCAACGCGGTCTCGACGAGGCGCTCGCCCGGCGGGAGGGCTGCCTCCAGGATCGCCTTGCGCAGCACGATGACGAGCTGCTCGCGCAACGTCCTGCCGGCCCCTTGCTCCCTATCGATCGGCTCCAGCCGTTCCAGCACTTACTACCTCCAGGCGCCGCCTCACACGCCTTGCTCGAAGACGGGATACGCCCTCCAGGAGCACGACCTGATTTCGGTGCCGCACGCTGTTCTGACCGTACGATACCGTTCCGGCGGCGCCGGAATGCTCTCTTACTTGCTGACGCCCTCCATGGGCGGTAGTCCGCCGAGCGGGTTGATGACGACTCCCTCGACGCCCTTCCGGATCGCCATGAACGGCGTGCCGTGTGCGAGGGGAAGCGAGGGCGCGGCCTCGTGAGCTATGGCCATGACCTCCGCGTACAGCACGGCGCGCTCAGTCTGCGTCGGAGCCTTGCGGGCCTCCTCGGTCAGCGCCACGACGTCGGGGGCGTCCCAGCCGAAGCGCTGCATGGCGGTCGGGCCGTAGAACGTGTAGATGAACGTGTCGGGGTCGGCGAAGTCGGCGTTCCAGCCAGCGGTGTAGATGGGGAACTTGCCGGCCAACTGGTCCTGCAGGAACGCGGCGGCGTCTTCCGTCTTGAGCGAAGCGCGGATGCCGACCTCGGCGAGGTAGGAGGCCATCGCCTCGACCATGCCCAACCGGAACCTGGCGGTCTCGCGGTACCAGAGCTCCGTGTCGAAGCCGTTCGGGTAACCGGCCTCGGCCAGCAGCGCCCGCGCCTTGTCAGGATCGTAGGTGTACGGCTCGACGCCGGCGTGACCCCAGAGGTTGGGTGGCAGGATGTCCTTCGCGGCCGGCACTTCACCGTTGTCGAACGCGTCCACTAGCGCCTGCCTATCGATGGCGTAGGAAACAGCCTGCCTCACGCGCACGTCATCGAACGGGGGCTGGCTCTGGTGCATCGAGAGCATGCTCGTGTTCAGGCCGCCCGTGCTGCTCCGGATGATCTCGATGTTCGGGTCGCTCTCCAAGGACGGCAGGTCGCCTTGCGAGAGCGCGTACACGACGTCGAGCGCGCCCGCCTTGAGTTGGGCGATGCGCGCGGTGGCGTCGCCGACGCCGACGAAGACAAGCTGCGCCGAGGCAGGCGGGCCCTTGCGGTAGTCGGGGTTGGCGTTCAGGACGATGCGAGTGCCCTCTTCCCATAGGCCGAACATGAACGGACCGGTACCGACGGAGCCGACCTTCGGCGTACCGTAGTCCGCCCCGGCAGCCATGACGGCCGTGGGGCTGTCGAAGCCGAAGTAGCCGGAGGCGAGGATGGCGGGGAGGAACGACAGGGAGCGGTTCAGCTCGAGCTGAACGGTGTACTCGTCGACGACGGTCACCTTCTCGAGCACGCTGCCGCTACCGTGGAAACCGCCGAAGAGCGCGACCCAGCCGGGGTAGCCCTTGCCTGCCTCGGCGAAGTGGTACGGGTTATCAAGGTCGTTCCACCGGTCGAGGGTGAACTTGACGGCCTCGGCGTTGAACGGCGTGCCGTCGTGGAAGCGCACGCCCTGCTCGAGGTCGAAGGTCCATACCGTCGAGTCGTCGTTGCCCGACCAGCTCTTAGCCAGTGCCGGAACCAGGTTCGTGGTGCCTGGTGCATGCGTGATGAGCTTCTCGGTGATCTGGCTGGTGACGGCGATCGAGTTGCCGTCGTTCGCGTCGCCCGAGTCCAGCGTCGTCGGCAAGTTGCCCGTGCCGACGATGATGGCCCCGCCGGACTGCTGCGCGAGGCCCAGACCGGCCAGCACGAGCACCAGCAATGCGATCAGTTTCTTGGGGATGTTCATTGCGCTCCTAACGCACCGCCCGGCGAGCTTCGACCCGTCTTCGATGGACGTGGCGGCACCGTGGCCGGTCAGTTGGATGGCTTTCCAGCGTGAGGGTAGCAGCGCCCATGCTAGATTGTCAACAGTATGAGAGAAAGTTCGGTCGGCGAGCGGCTCGACCGCTTGCGCTCCATGATGGCCAAACGCGGCATCCAGGCCTGGATCGCCACCACCGGAGACGCGCACCTGAGCGAGTACATCGGCGAGCGGTGGCAGACCAGAGCCTGGCTCAGCGGCTTCCGCGGCTCGGCGGGCAGGCTCGTCGTCACACGGGACTTCGCGGGCCTGTGGGTGGACTCCCGCTACCATCAGCGCGCCGACGCCGACACGGAGGGCACGCCGATAACGGTGTTCAAGGAAGGCAGGCCGGGCACGCCGGAACTGACGGCGTGGCTCGCTACCAACCTGCCGGTGGGCGCCGTTGTCGGCTACGACCCCGAGACACTGAGCATGGAGGCGTTCGCGGAGTACCAGGCGCGCCTCTCCCCAGCCGGGCTAGAGCCGCGGCCGGCTCACGGCCTGATCGACGAGGTCTGGCCCGACAGACCGGAAGAGGCCACGGCGCCGATCTTCGCCCACCCCCTCGAGTACGCGGGTGAAACGGCCGAGAGCAAGCTCGCGCGGTTGCGCAAGCGCGTCGCGGGAGCCGGCGCAGACGCCGTCCTGCTCACCGCGCTCGACGAGATCGCATGGCTGCTCAACATCCGCGGCAACGACGTCCCGCTGAACCCGGTGGCCTTGGCGTTCTGCCTGGTGGACGCAGCATCCGTGCGCCTCTACGTGCACCTTGACCGCGTCGACGACGCGCTCAGGGCCTCGCTGCCCAACGAGGTGGAGGTCTGCGACTACAGGGCGGTGGCCGAGGGGCTCGCTGGTCTCCAGGCCACGACGGCGCTGCTCCTGGACCCGGCCAGGACGAGCGTCGCCCTAGCACAAGCCGCCGGGCACGTCAGACTCGTGCCGCACCCGAGCCCGGTGGCCCACCTCAAGGCGGTCAAGAACCGCGCGGAACTGGCCGGCGCGGCAGCCGCCCACCTGCAGGACGGCATCGCCCTCACCAGGCTCCTGCACTGGTTGAGCGAGTGCGACGTGGCCGCGGAGAGCGAAGCGAGCGTGGCGCGCAAGCTCGAGGCTTTCCGGGCAGGGCTGCCCGAGTACCGCGGCCCGAGCTTCAACACCATCGTGGCGTACGGACCGCACTCTTCCGAGGGCCATTACCGCACCGACCCCGAGGACCGGCAGCCGCTCGGCACGGACGGCCTGCTGCTCATCGATTGCGGCTCCCACTTCCGTTACGGCACCACCGACACGACGCGGACGGTCGCGCTGGGCGACCCCACCCCCGAGCAGCGCCTGGCGTACACGCTCGTCCTCAAGAGCCTGATCGGGCTGAGCTCGGCACGGTTCCCGAAGGGCACGGTCGGGAAGCAGCTCAACGCCCTGGCTCGCGCCCCGTTGTGGCGCGCCGGGCTCGACTGCCCGCACGGGATAGGCCACGGCGTGGGAAGCTACCTGCACGTGCACGAGGGGCCGCAGCGCATCCACCCGCGCAACGAGGAGCCCTTCGGGCCAGGCATGGTGAACTCCTGCGAGCCGGCGGTCTACTTCGAGGGGCGCTTCGGCGTGCGGCTGGAGAACGTGATCGCGACGAGCCAAGACGAAGCGAACGCGTTCGGCGAGTTCTACCGTTTCGAGACGCTCACGCTATGTCCGTTCGACCCGGCCCTCATCGAAACAGGCATGCTCACGAAAGACGAGCAGGCGTGGCTGAACGAGTACCACGGGCGCGTGGAGCGTTCCCTGAGCCCACACCTCACCGAGCGCGAGTGGGCGTGGTTGCGGCAGAAGACCGCGCCGGTATGAGGCCACTGAACCCAGAGACAAGCGGGCCGTGAGTCTCGCCTCGCCGAGAAGGTACCGACCACCGGTCGCCGTCGCCATCCGGTCAAGGCGGCCTGGACAGGCTCAGCCCCGCTCAGCTCCGACGGTCTGTCGCTCCCGGACGTACCGCGTCTTCTCGGCGACGTAGAGCTCGGTCAGCCTGGTCGTGACAGGCCCCGGGATACCCTTCCCGATGCCCCGCCCGTCCACCACCGCTACCGGCGTGAGACCGCCGAACGTGCCGGTCACGAACGCCTCGTCGGCGCCGTACACGTCGGTGAGCGAGAAATCGCGCTCGAAGACTGGGATGCCGTTCTCCTTGCAGAGCCTGATGACGGTGCCGCGCGTGATGCCGTTCATGCAGTACTGGCCGGTCGAGGTCCAGACCTCGTCCCCGCGCACGCAGAAGAAGTTGGTGGCGTTGCACGTGCTCACGGCGCCGTGCGGATCGAGCATGAGGGCCTCGTCGGCGCCCGCCAGCAGCGCCTGGTGCAGCGCGATGACCTCGTGGAGCTTGCTGTGGCAGTTGAGCTTGGGATCCAGGAAGTCCGGAGACGGCCGCCTGACGCTCGACGTGAACAGCTTGACGCCAGTGGCGCGCACGTCGGGGTTGCTCGACTTGTACTCGGCGATGATCACGATGGTCGGCCCGGAGACGACGAAGCGCGGATCCTGCGAGGGCGTGCGCTTGCTACCGCGCGTGATCATGAGCCGCACGTGCACGCCGTCCTTCATGCCGTTGGCGTCCAGCACCTTCCACAGTTCCGCCGTGAGCTGCTCCGGCGTCAGGCCGATGTCGAGGGCGATGGTCTTGGCGCCCTCGTAGAGCCGCCTGAGGTGCTGCTCGAGGAACAGGAGCACGCCGCCCTGGAGCCGCAGGCCCTCCCAGACGCCGTCGCCGACGAGGAAGCCGCTGTCGAAGACGGACACCTTGGCCTCGGCGCGCGGCGCCAGCTCGCCGTTCACGTAGATCAGCACGTCCTTGTTCCTGTCGTCCGGTAGGGCGTCGTGGGTGCCCCAGCTGGAACTGCTGGCGGTAGTCATGGTGTTCCTCCCCTGAGGGTGTGAGAGCGAAGCGGTGGCGGTTCGCCGCCGCCGCGGTCAGGCGCCTCCCAGGTCGGTTGCGCTGGTGGCACGCGGCAGTATCGGTCGCGCAAGATGCGGGCGGGAGACAAGGTCTACGTCCTCAACTGCGGGTCGAAATGGTCGCGGATGGCGTCCCCGAGCATGTTGAAGCCGAGCACGGCCAGGTAGATGGCGAAACCCGGGGCGATGGAGAGCCACGGTGCGGTAAGGAACTGACTGTAGCCGGACTTGATCATCAGCCCCCACTCGGGCGTCGGTGGTTGCGCTCCCAGGCCGAGGAAGCCGAGGGACGCGATCGAGAGCACGGTGCGACCGATGGCCAAGGTGACCTGCACGATGAGGGGCGAGAGGGCGTTGGGAAGCAGGTGCTTGACGGCCACGCGGAACTTGGACGAGCCGAGCGCCTCGGCCGCCTGCACGAACTCGAGATCGCGCAGGCCGATGATCGCGGAACGCATGACGCGGTAGTAGCCTGGGATGCCCATGACCGAGATGGCTACCAACGCGTTCGTAAGGTTCGCGCCGAGCGCGGCGACTATCGCGATGGCCAGCAGGATGCCGGGGAACGCCAGCAGGATGTCTATGAACCATGAGAGCGTGAGATCGAGCCAGCCGCGCATGATCGCGGCGAGCACCCCGAGCGCCGTGCCGAGCAGGGCCGAGAACCCGACGACGAGCAAGGAGACGCTGAGGCTCACGCGACCGCCGTGCCACACGCGCGTGAGCACGTCCCTGCCGAGCTCGTCGGTGCCGAGGATGTGCTCGGCGCTCGGCGGCTTCAGGCGCTTGGCGAGGTTCCTATCGGTACCGGCGTTGTAAGGCCGGAGCACGGGCGCGAGGAGCGTCGTCACGGTGAAGAAGACGACGATCGCCAGGCCGATGACGCCGGAGCGGTTCCTCAGGAAGCGCCGCATCAGTACCGGATCCTCGGGTCGATAAGGACGTAAGAGAGGTCTACGAGCATGTTGAGGATGATGAACACGGCCGCCACGAACAGGACGCCACCCTGGATGACGGGGTAGTCGCGCTGTGTGATGGCGTTGAAGATCCAGCTGCCGACGCCGGGCCAGTTGAAGATGGCCTCAACCAGGATGGCGCCCGACAGCAGCGAACCGAAAGAGAGGCCCATGACGGTGATGACCGGTACGAGGGCGTTGCGGAACGCGTGCTTCATGACCACGACCACCGGCGCCACGCCCTTTGAGGACGCGGTGCGCACGTAGTCGCGCCGCAGCACGTCGAGCATCGACGACCGCGTCATGCGCATGATCAGCGCCATGGCATGGGTGCCCAGCGCGAACGCCGGCAGCACCAGATGGTGCAGCGAGTCGAGGAACATCTTGTACTGGCCGCGCAGCAGCGTGTCGAGCACGAACAGGCCCGTCACCGGCTGCAGCGTGCTCGTGACGTTCAGGCGCCCGGCCGGCGGGAACCAGCCGAGCTGCACGGAGAAGAGATAGATGAGGACGATGGCGGTCCAGAACACGGGGAACGACACGCCCGAAACGGCGATGAACAGCATCCCGGTATCGATCCAACTGCCGCGCCGCAAGGCGGCGATGACCCCAAGGACTATGCCGAGTATGCCGCCGATGATGATCGAGAAGATGGCCAGCTCCATGGTCGCGGGGAAGCGCACCTTGAGGCTGTCCGTAACGGCCGCCCTGGTCATGAACGACTTGCCTAGGTTGCCCGTCAGCAACTCACCCATGTACTTGAAATATTGGCTGTCAAACAGTTGGCCGAACTTGCCGGTGGCGCGGTAGCCCTCGACGTCGAACCAGATGGGTCGGTTGAGCCCAAGTTCCTCTGCGAGTTGACGCTGCGACTCGACGGTGCCCTTGTCGCCGAGGATGGCCACGGCCGGGTTGCTCGGTACGACTCGGTTGATCGCGAAGACCAAGAAAGTGACCCCGAGAAGCACGGGGATGATCCCTAGCACGCGCCGAATCACATATGTCGTCACTGGTCAGAATCCCCTAGCGGTTGCGTCCGACCGGCCGCGCGCGTCGTTGGTTACGCGCGCGGCCGTAGGTCGTGACCCGGGAGCCCTCCAAGCGGGCTCCCCCAGCGAGTTACTGGGCCTTGCTGGTGCTCGTGAGCGTCGGGAGGGCGCCGAGCGGGTTGAGGACGAGGCCGGTAACGCCCTTGCGGACGACGAAGAACTGCGACTGGTGCGCGAGCGGAAGCATCGGCATGGCGTCGTGAGCAGCAGAGATGACCTGAGCGTAAAGCTCAGAGCGCTCGTCCTGGCTCGGAACCTCCCGGGCCTGCTGGGTGAGCGCAACGACGGCGGGATCATCCCAGCCGAAGCGCCTGACGGCCTGTGGGCCGTAGAACGTGTAGATGAAGGTGTCCGGGTCGGCGAAGTCGGCGTTCCAGCCGAGCGTGTAGAGCGCGAAGTTACCGGCCATGTAGTCGGCGAGGAACGCGGCCCAGTCCTCCGTCTTGAGGGCGGCACGGATGCCGACGTCGGCCAGGTAGGAAGCGATGGCTTCCGCGATCACGGGTTCGAGGCCAGAATTGCGGTACCACAATTCAGTATCAAACCCATTGGGGTAGCCCGCTTCGGCGAGGAGTTCCTTCGCCTTTTCCGGGTTGTACGGGTAGGCATCGACGCCGTCGGCATGGCCCCACAGGGAGTCGGGGAGGATGTCGTTGGCGGCTACGGCCTGACCGGCGTAGAAGGCGTCGACGATGGCAGTGCGGTCCAAGGCGTAGGCGACGGCCTGGCGAACGCGCACGTCATCCATGGGCTTCTGGTTCTGGTGAATCGCGAGGTAGCTCGTGTTAAGGCCACCCGCGCTCTGGACCAGTTCGAGGTTGGGGTCGTTGAGCACGCTGCCCAAGTCGGTCGGCGAGATGGCGGCGGCGATGTCGATGGCGCCGGCCTTGAGCTGGGCCAAACGCGCCGTCGGATCGCTCACGCCTACGAAGACGACCGTTTCGGTCGCGGGCGGGCCGTCGCGGTACTCGGGGTTCGCGGTGAGCACCACGCGGCTGCCCTCTTCCCAGCGCTCGAAGCGGTACGGGCCCGTGCCGACGGAGCCGACGGCCGGGGTGCCGTAGTTCGCGCCCGCCGCCATGACGGCCGCCGGGCTATCGAAGCCGAAGTAACCGCCAGCGAGCAGTGACGGGAGGAACGAGATGGAGCGCGTGAGCTTGATCGTAACGGTGTACTCGTCGTCAACGACGACCTCGCTGACGGCCGAGCCGTCACCGAGGAAGCCGCCGAACAGGTTGCGCCAACCCACGTAGGCCTTGCCCTCGGCGCCGAAGTGGTAAGGGTTGGCCGCATCGTTCCAGCGGTCGAGGCTGAACTTGACGGCCTCCGCGTTGAACGGGGTGCCGTCGTGGAACTTGACTCCTTGGAGGAGGTGGAACGTCCACTCCGTGGAGTCGGCGTTCGCTTCCCAGCTGCTGGCCAGCCCGGGGACGAGGCCTTCGTTGCCGGGGGCCAACTCGACGAGGCGTTCGACGATCTGGCGGGTGACTGCGATGGCGTTGGCATCGTTGGCGTCACCCGAGTCGATCGTGTTGGGCAGGATGCTCATGCCGACCACGAGGGTAGAACCGGGCTGTTGCGCGAACGCGCTGCCGAGCAGCCCGAACGCGACCAAGAGGGACAACAGAACTCTTTTCACCGTTGCGCTTCTCCCTTCGAACCTTGCGGTGGGGGCTGCTGAGCGAACTTGCGCAGGCATGGCCGACCCCACTCACCAGAACTGAATGGGGGAAGCGTAGCTTTGGGCATGCTAGATTGTCAACAGTATGAGAAAGGTCTGAAGGCGCGTCGGGTATGCAGCCCGACCCTTCCGAGGCGATGATTGGAGCCAGGATGCCGAACGCGACAGCGAGAATCGACCGCTTGAGGGCCAGCATGCGGGCCGCGGGGGTGGATGCCTGGTTGGCGACCACCGGCGACGCCCACCTGAGCGAGTACCTCTCCGAACGTTGGCAAACGCGCGCCTGGCTAAGCGGCTTCAAGGGCTCAGCGGGTCGGTTCGTCGTTACCGCCGACCAGGCCGGGCTCTGGGTAGACCCGCGCTACCACATGCGTGCCGACACCGAGACGGCCGGCACGGCCATCGTGGTCTTCAAGGAGGGGAAGCCGGAGACGCCGGAACTCACGGCATGGCTCAGCGCGAGCCTCCCGACCGGTAGCGTCGTCGGCATCGACCCGGAGTCGGTAAGCGCGCAGGCGCTACGCGAACT